>JALQWV010000182.1 GCA_023263465.1 Ilumatobacteraceae bacterium | reverse complement strand
GTCCAGCCTCTTTTGTTGCGGTGCGCTGTGCGTCATCGAAGTACGCGGGCACGGTGATGACAGCCTGGGTAACGGTGTCGCCCAAATATGCCTCGGCATCGCGCTTCAACTTCATCAGTGTGCGCGCGCTGATTTCTTGAGGCGTGTACTGCTTGCCATCAATGTCGTCGCTCTTCCAGTTTTCTCCCATGTGGCGCTTCACACTGCGGAAAGTGCGATCTGGGTTCGTAATGGCTTGGCGCTTGGCCACTTCTCCAACCAGTACTTCGCCGGCTTTCGAAAATGCCACGACCGATGGGGTGGTGCGTGAACCTTCTGAGTTTGGGATCACCACTGGCTCGCCTGCTTCCAGGACAGCCACTACCGAGTTGGTGGTTCCAAGGTCGATTCCTACTGCTTTTGCCATGATGATTGCTCCTTAAATGGGGGTTGCTATGGGGTGATGGGTGAATGTTACGACGCACCAGCGAACTTGCCAACATGAGCACCAAAAAACTTGAGTCAATGGCACTCAACATTTGTCACACCGGTGGGTTAGAGCTGCTTTTCAGGCAAATTCCGCGGAAATCCCAGCTACGCCTACCATCTACACCATGACTGGCACCCTTGTCCTTCTTCGTCACGGCCAAAGTACGTGGAATGAGCTCAACTTGTTCACGGGTTGGCATGACGTGGAACTCACCGACCAAGGCGTTCGCGAAGCCTCCGCCGCAGGAGCCACGATGAAAGATGCCGGGCTCATTTTCGACATCGCACACACCAGCTTGTTGCGCAGGGCAATAGATACGAATCGGTTGGCGTTAGATGCAATGGGTCTCACGATTCCAATTGAGCGCACCTGGCGCTTGAACGAACGCCACTATGGCGCGTTGCAGGGTCTCGACAAAAAGGAAACCACTCTTCAACACGGTGCTGAACAAACCATGATTTGGCGCCGTAGTTTTGACGTTCCTCCGCCGGCGGTAGATGCATCTAGTCCAGAACATCCAGCAAATGATCCTCGTTATCAACAACTCGTTGCAGAAGGGCTAGACGCTTCTCTCCTGCCTGCAACCGAATGCCTTGCTGACGTTTTAGTACGTGTGTTGCCGTATTGGAACGATGTCATCACTCCGCAGTTGCGTGAAGGGAAACATGTTCTTGTTACCGCTCACGGCAATTCGTTACGTGCTCTCGTGATGCACCTGGAAAAGATCTCGCGCGATGACATCGTGGATTTCAATATTCCAACCGGTGTCCCGCGCTTGTACGAACTTTCTGACACCCTCGCAGTGAAAGCAGTCAAATACATGGGAGACCAAGAGGCAATCGCTGCGGCAGCTGAGGCAGTAGCAAAACAAGCCTCTGGCAATCACTGACCAGCCTTTGCTCTCTCCCTACTGGGGACTAGCGTAAGTTGCGCATGAATACGACAAACGCAACTTCAGAGACCTCCGCTACACCTCGCAAGGGTCTCAAGCCCTATCAACTTTCCATCGCGCTTGGCGTAGGTATCGCCACATTCACCATGATTTCGGGAATCGTTCCGCACATCGTGCATTGGCATAACGATTCACCAATTCATCGCGAAGTGTTTGAAGGCATTCCTGGTTATTTGCAGATCGCGTTCTACACCATTATTCCGGCTCTCTTGGTGTGGGGTTCGTTGCAGTTCGCAAATCGCATTCGCAACTGGGAGCGTGGTGCGCCCGATCGTCGCAAGACCACAAAGAAAAATGTCAAACAACGCCTTGCCGACTACCGCAGCGGTGTGTACATGCGCACGCTGCTTCGCGATAGTGCTGCTGGTCTCATGCACTCCATGATTTATTTCGGTTTCTTGGTGCTTCTGGGTGTCACCACCGTGCTCGAAGTGGACCATCAATTGCCGCCGGCACTCAAGTTTTTGCACGGCGATGTGTATCGCGCCTATGCGGCTGTGGGCGACATTGCTGGAATCGTGTTTACCGGTGGTGTGATTTGGGCAATCATCCGTCGTTACGTGCAGCGCCCATACCGCATTCGCATCAAGTCCAAGCCTGAACACGCAATCGGTCTCGGTGTGTTGTTGGCAATTGGCGTCACTGGTTTCACAACAGAAATGTTCCGCATTGCCGAGTCCCAAGCGGCTGGCGTAAACATGGATCACGAAAAGTGGAGTGTGCTCGGTTATCCATTAGCGCAACTCGTCAATGGCTGGTCCGTGTCAACACTTGATACCACTCACCAAGTGATGTGGGTTGCACACGTGTTGGCCTTTATTGCCTTCCTCCTTATTCTGCCCGTCACGATGTTGCGCCACATGTTCACCTCCCCGCTGAACATGTACTTGAAAGATCGCGAGCGCCCAAAGGGTGCGATGAAGGCAATGCCAAACCTCACCGAAACTTCGCTTGAAACGTTCGGTGCACACGTAGTTGAAGACTTCACGTGGAAGCAACTACTTGACCTTGATGCCTGCACCATGTGCGGCCGTTGCACCAGTGTGTGCCCAGCGCATGCAACAGGTAAACCACTTGACCCGCGCGAAATTGTGCTGAAGAGTGGCGAAGTTATGGCTGCAACCGCATCACATGCTCGCGGCGGCAAAGTTTCGCCTCCGCTCAGTGTCGACAATGAAATCACAATTTCTGCAAACTCGTTGTTTGAACGCATCACGAGCGAAGAGATTTGGGCGTGTACTTCTTGTAAGGCATGCGACGAAATTTGTCCGGTAAACATTGAAATTCTTGACAAGATTTTGGACATGCGCCGTTACCTGTCGCTCATGGAAAGCGACTTCCCTGCAGAACTCGGAAACGCCTACCGCGCAATGGAAAACCAGGGCAACCCGTGGGGAATGAGCCAAAGTGATCGTGGCGAATGGGCAAAAGACCTTGATGTCACCGTGCTTGACCCAGGTGCTGCTTTCAATCACGAATACTTGTATTGGGTTGGCTGTGCAGGAAGCTTCGACGACAAGAACAAGAAGGTCACGCAGTCAATGGCCAAGTTGCTGAAGCGCGCCGGCATCGACGTTGCGATTCTCGGCCCCAGCGAAATGTGCACCGGTGACTCGGCCCGCCGCAGCGGCAACGAGTACCTGTTCCAGATGCTCGCCATGCCCAACGTCGAGATGCTGAACGGCATGGGCGTGA
>JALQWV010000164.1 GCA_023263465.1 Ilumatobacteraceae bacterium | reverse complement strand
ACTTCAAGCGTGCAAAGTCGAGTGAGTTGATGTTCGGTGATCCTTCGTATCACCGAGAACTTCTTGCTCAGCGCATTGGCATCTAAGTGAGATACGCAGCATGTCTGCGATAACACTTCTATTTGCTGCACTCTCTGCGGTTTCGACGTTTGTCATTGCTGCAGTCGTAATTGGTCGTGAAGCACATCGTTTAGACGGTGTCGCTCCACGCGCTGTGTACGACCCAGACGAAGCAACTCGGTACGTTGCTGACCACCTACCTTCGGGAACTCAGTCGCGCTTGACCTTTGAAGAACTTCGTAAATTGCTGGTGTTACACATGCGCTGGATGCACGATAAAGGTCTGCAGCCCGCGGATGTTATTGATCGCAAACAAGACATTGATTCGACGCTTGTTGTCGGAGAAGAAACGCTTACGGCGTACCTGATTGGTAAGGCCGAAGAGTCAAATATAGATGTACTGGATGATGTCGATGTTGTGCACGTAGTGCGAGCGCACCTCGATTATTTTGAGGCAATTGGGGCAGTTGGCCCGAGTGCTTCAACCAACGATCTCTGACCAAGCACGTTTTGCTTCCATACCGAGATGTAACGCTCAAGATGGGGGTTGAAATACGGGTCATCGTCAAGTTTGTCGCGCCAGCGCTTACCGATTGATGCAACTTCAAACGGGCGCAGTTTCGGAGATCGCGTTTTTGATTCAAAGTGGTATAGCTGTGCATGTGGTGTCCACACAATTCGGTATCCGGCATCGCGCAGCTTGAGTCCGAAATCAACATCGTTGTAGTTGGATGGAAAGAGTGTGCAAAAGCCGCCTACTTCAAGGAATGCGCTGCGCTTAATCAGCACGCAAGCAGCAATTACTCCGGAAACCTCTCGTTGAACACGCAACATATTCTGCGCACCAACGTGTAGTGGCGACCTGTGTCTGTAGAGGTCGTATGGGATTGGATTCAAAATGTGTCCAGCGCTTTGAATGAGGCCATCTTCGTACAACAACATTGGCCCGGCCATGGCAACTTCTGGATCTTCGAGCAGACCCATCAGCGTTTCAATGGCATCGGGCGAGATGAATTCGGTGTCGTCGTTCAGTAGCAAGATGTAGTCACCGTCAGAATTCACAACACCGAGATTGACTTTCTCGGCGAAGTTGAACTCCTGGTCGTACTCCACCACCTTGATTACATTTGCGCCAGCATCAACGATTTCGTTGCGTGATTCTTGAGTTGTTTCCTTGTCTAAAACAGCAACAATTTCGAGGTTTTTGTACGTACAGGTGTTCCGAAGTGAACGAATGGCTTGTGCGGCCATGACGACATTTTTCCCGCGAATTTCTTGCACAGTTCCTCGAGTCGGCACAATGACACTGATCTTCGGTTTGCGAGAGACATGCCGGTCAACACGTACAACCGGAACATGGGAATCAATACTGCACTCAGCATTAATTCCTGTTCGGGTGCAATGTTCGGTGACTGCATCAAGGCTTGCTGCTGGTTCGATGCGGTCTTGCGTAGACATGCACAAAATTTCGGCAATTCGGACAGCGTTTTTGCTGTGCTCGGACAGGCGCAATGATCGATCGTGGCTGTGCAGTTTGGAGAGGAAGGTCGCGCCACCGGCAGAAGCTGCAACACGTGCTCGCACCGCAACCAAATCGCCAACGTAGTTGTGCGAACGCAGGCGTTCGGGCGACCAGCCCGGACGGCGCACATTCGTGACTTCTTCAAACCGAGATGGTCTGCCATGAGAGGAATCTCCGTAAATGAAATCAATACCCGGTTGCTCGGTCAGTTTCTGGTCAATGATTGCTAGTGCATTGGGGGAGAGTTTGTCCCCTGCACGCAGAAACACCACAACAGCATGCTCAATCACGACAACGTCACTTCGCGCAATCACAATTGAGCTGGTGCGCATCTTCCGAGTTCGTGTGACGCGTTCATGGTCTAGAGAGGATTCACTGATAATCCAATGATTTGGAACAATGCTGCTTGCAAGGAGCGAGTGAGCAGTTTTACGCAGTTGGCGAACCGAGCAGTGTGCTCCGCTGGTGACAACTATGAACGAATGTCTCAAGATGCCGCCTTCTTCACGGCGAAGCGAATCCAACGTGGAGCATGGCGATAGGCAAAACGAACTGGACGCAACCAGCCCTGGTGCACCCAATCGATTTGCTGTGAAGCCTGGCTTTCGCGGGAGAAGGACTTACTGAAGTGGTAGTCCTCCATCGATGCATCCTTGCCGTACTTGGCAATAACCCGCAGTTCTGCGCGGGCACCGCATTGCGCATCTCGAGCGACAAGTTCCTCTAATTTTGCGTTCACCGCAGGATCGTGTGACAACGCCATATATCCAAGCCTAATGATCGAGAAAAGTCCTAGATCATCATGTTCAATTGACTGACAATTCGCTGCGCAAGCGCGGTATCGCCCGTAGATGTCCAATCCAATTCGGTGGATAGTTTTCTGCCGGTGGCAAGTGCTGTAAAGACCGTGCTTTCCATCGATATTTGGCACAATAAATTCGCTGGGGCTGAAGCAACAATGTTGGCGCGTCCTTCAGTTACGGAAATGTAGATGTTGCGCTGAACCGCGCCGGAAATATTGATGAGCACCGACTCGCCCTCAGGAGTGGCTGCGCGCTTACCGACAACAATCGGAAGTGTTCGGATGAGTCGATCAATGGTGTGCTCTGCACACGGTCCACCATGATTGCCCGCAATGTTGAGAGCACGACGAATATCTTGATCGTGAATCCACAGGTCAAGAATGCGAATGTCGAGGAAATCTCCAAGTGTTCCGGGGCCAGTAGGCATCATCATCGGCTTAGCGAAGTATTCGGCGTCTGCAGTTCGTAGCTGGTTCGCGCGCTCTGCCGCAGTTGTTTTCCATTCAGCAAACACTTCGCTTCCTAGTAGCGAACGGCGAACATCAATTTCATGTTCGTTATGTTCGCCAATCGGGTTCTTGATGTAGTCATACTTGGGCGACTTGTGAGTGGTTGGGGGTTTGCCAAGCAGCATGTTCTCAATGCCAACGAGGTGCGAAATATTGTCTTGCACGCTCCATCCAGGACAATCTGTTGCGGTCTTCCATTGAGACTCAGTGAGTGGAGTGCACAGTTCGGTTAATGCATCCATCGCTTGAATGGTTAGGGAAATTTTCTGATCAATGCTCATGTCTGCCTCATAGTGCTGGGTTTTGGACAGTCTTCCATTCGCGTGCCCTGAGATACGGATTGAAGACATTTCCGATGTGTTCAAGGTCTGCTTGGGTCTTTGGTGTTTTGATTTCGTACAGGCCGGGGAAGTGTGCGTAAGCAATCGTGAGATCCCACAATTCAATCGCCTCGCTTCCTTCCGGCGCCGGAACGACAACGGGACCAAACACTGCACGACCAGTTGCAAACTTCAGAATAGGAACACCAAACCCTCCGAGTTCATTCACAGCAAATTCGTGATCGTTGCGCACATCGTCGTGCGTGCTCGCATCAGCCAAAGCGTCGTTCCAGGCATTCAACGGTGCACCAATGTCTGCAAGTAATTGGGTGGCGGTTTCCTCTTCGTATGGTCGTCGCCCTTGAATGTGCAATGCGTTACCTATTGCTTCGTACCACTTGTCGCACAAACTCATGTCAATACGACGTAGCCACGCGCCGATGCGCATGGGGGTCCAACCGAATGACATGTCGCGTTCCCATGGGTGCTTTTTGCCCTCAAGTCGGTTGGTCTCTTCGAGGCTGAAGAATTTCCAATTGATGGCTACGCCATTTTGGGATCGCACATTGCGGACCCACAGCGAGGTTTGATGAGCCCATGGGCACATGGGGTCAAAATAGAAGTCCACGGCTGAAACTGACTTCGGATTGTGCTTTAAGGTCGTCATGGTCTCAGACTAGATTTAATTGATATGAAACGTCCTAGTCGGTTTGAACACACACGATTCCTTGGCGATAAGCGCACCCAATTGGTGTACGACCTAGACGAATGGACAGACGAAGTGGTGGTCAACGAGATCGCGGAAAGTGGAGTGGGGCTGTGCTTTGGCCCGGACACGCTTGCCGAGGCACGAAATCGCGGCTACACCTTGGCCGCGCCTGGCGTCTCGCGTCGCCACCGTAAGCCACGCGCATAAGTCGTGAGCGCAACCGAAAGCGCTTCTCAAATGAATGGCTCGTTCCTTTCGGGCGGACTGAACCTTGCGCGGTATCTCGTGCAACCGACGGGGAAGACCGGTGCTCTACCAGCCATGGTGTTGTGCCACGGATATCCAAGTGGCGGTATCGACGCGCGACATTCTGCTGGAACCTTTTCCGAACTGTGTGATCGCGTTGCTAACGAACTTGGTTGGACAGCAATGACATTTACCTTTCGGGGTTGTGCAACAAGCGAAGGTGATTTTTCAATGCAAGGTTGGATTGACGACTTGCGTGCTGCAATAACACATGTGGTTGCAGAGTCATCACCGAGTGGTATCTGGCTCGTGGGTAATAACACAGGTGGATCTCTTGCGCTGTGCGTTGCAGCTGATGACCCGCGTGTCAACGGTTGCGCATTGCTTGGTGCGCGTGCAGACTTTGATGACTGGGCGGAACAGCCACGTCGCTTTCTTGAACACTCTCGCGAAATTGGTGCAATTCGTCGCCCGAATTTCCCACCTTCAGTTGAAGAGTGGGGTCGCGAACTTCGTCGCTTTCGTCCAACCGATGCAGCGCGTCGGTTTGCACCACGACCGTTGTTTCTCATGCATGGTCAAGATGATGACATTGTGCCAACTGCAGATTCGCGAGTGTTGGCGCAGGCTCATGGTGCTGCGGAATTGCAGATCATTCAAGGGGCCGGTCACCGACTGCGCCATGATCCGCGTGCGATGGCAATTTTGCTTGGGTGGCTCGATCGTCAGCGAACACTCGCTGCAATGTAGTTAGTTGCTCTCAGCCTTACTGTGCCAATTCCATGCGCTTGAAATGATGTCGCGCAGGTCATGCGTTGCT
Organism: Ilumatobacteraceae bacterium; assembly: GCA_023263465.1. Taxonomy (GTDB): domain Bacteria; phylum Actinomycetota; class Acidimicrobiia; order Acidimicrobiales; family Ilumatobacteraceae; genus UBA3006. Next base: position 3,023 of record JALQWV010000164.1, on the reverse strand, counting down.
TTCCAACCAAGAAGTGCTCGAACCAACGTTGGGTCTGCAAACACTGAAGTTGGGTCACCTGCTCGACGCTGTGTGATGACGTGAGGAACCTTTCGGCCGCTCACTTGTTCTGCCATGTCGAGAACTTCAAGCACCGATGTTCCTTTGCCCGTGCCAACGTTGCACGCGAGGCTCTTCCCACCAGTGGCTAGATAGTCAAGCGCCTTGATGTGTGCGTCGGCAAGGTCTTCCACATGGATGTAGTCGCGAATGCATGTTCCATCTGGTGTTGGATAGTCATTACCAAAAACATTGAGTGGACCGCTAAAGCCAAGAATGGCTTTCATCACCAGCGGCACCAAGTTTTGAGACATCGACCAATCCTCGCCAATGCTTGAATCCGAACTTGCGCCAGCAGCATTGAAATAGCGCAAGCTAACCGTGCGCAGTCCGATGGCTTCACAACTGGTCAAGAAACGCTCCATTACGGCCTTGGTTTCTGCGTAAACACTTTCTGGCTGCAAGGGGGCGTCTTCGGTAACGGGAACCGAACTTGGGTTTCCGTAAACGGCAGCTGATGACGAAAACACCAACCGTTCAACTCCGTAGGCAAGCAAAGCGCGCACAAGGTTGATAGTTCCAGCGACGTTGTTGTTGTAGTAGCGAAGGGGTTGCTCCATTGATTCACCAACGGCTTTGTATGCCGCAAAGTGAATGACTTCGTCAATGTTGTGTTTCTTGCAAATCTTTTCGATCAGTTTTTCATCTGAGATGTTTCCCTCGAAAAAAGGGACAGAACCGATACGGCTTTTTGTTCCCAATTCGAGAGAATCGAGCACCACAACTTCGCGCCGCTGTTGCGCCAATAGTCGAACCGTATGTGAACCGATATATCCGGCACCACCGGTGACGAGAACAGCCATGCAGTAACCCTAACGACTAATTGGCTATCGCTTAGGACGATCTTTTTTGTCGAGGTCGTTTGCGCGCTGCATTTGTTTGTAGGCGCGCACTTTCAGCAAGGTTGCAGCCGAATAGATGTCGGCAACAGAACGGGGCTGATTATCGCTGAACTCGCCAGCTTTGATTTTCCAACCCTTTGGTCGGATACCAAATCGCTTGCCAAGCAATGCAATGAAGATTTCAGTCTTTTCTTCGCCGTAGCCGGGAAGTTTTCGTAATCGTTTGCGCAACTCTTCTGCATCTTCTACATCGTTCCAAATGTTTTCAGCTCTGCCTTTGTATTCAGTTGCGATGATGGTGCTCATGTCGTAGATACGTTTTGCCATGCTGGCGGGGAAGCGGTGAATGGCTGGCTTCGTGCAACACATGGCAACAAATTCATCTGAGTCCATTGCAGCAATCTTTTTTGCGTCGCAATGCCCAATTCGTTGTTTAATGGTGTACGCACCGGTAAATGCCCACTCCATGGGAACTTGCTGGTCAAGCAACATGCCAATCATGAGCGCAAGGCCATTGGTGTGCAACAACTTGTCGGCGTCGGGTTTACCAGTGATGTACAACGGTTTCGGGGTTGCGCTTGCAGTAGCCATGGCTATCAGTATCGCCTATGCGTACAGCGCACCGAGAGTTTCGGTCTGAATTCCATAGCGTGAGATTGCGTCAGCCACCACCGACTTGCCGATTTGACCAGATAAAGCCAATTCATGAAGCACGGTTACGACAACGTGTGGCATGTCTACTTCGAAGTGATCGCGTAATGCTTCACGAGTATCGCTGCGGCCCATTCCGTCGGTGCCAAGTGGCGTAAACGTGCGATCACCCACGTAGCGCCCGATCTGTTCAGGTACAGCACGGACAAAATCGGTGACCGCAATGATTGGGCCACTTGATTGGCTGAGCAATTGCGTAACGTGGGGGACGCGTGGTGTTTCGGTCGGATGCAATCGGTTCCAACGCTCGGTGACGACTGCTTCTTCGCGCAACGTTTTGTATGACGTGGCCGACCACAGTTCGGCGCTTACATCAAAATGAGCGTGCAGTTCATCGGCGGCTGCACGGGCAGCAGCATGTGCAGAACCAGAAAACAGAATGGTTGCCTTGTGTTGAGCAGGCTTGGCCTCGCTCCACTTATACAGACCATTCATGATGTCGCGCTCGATAGTTGGATGTGTAGGTCGAGCAGGCATTGGATAGTTCTCGTTATACAACGTGAGGTAATAGAACACGTCTTCTGGTTTTTCTCCGTACATTCGTTCAATGCCGTGTTTAATGATCGTTGCAACCTCGTAGGCAAAAGACGGGTCGTAAACCTGACAGAACGGGATCGTCCCCGCGAGCACCAGGCTGTGTCCGTCTTGGTGCTGTAAACCTTCGCCGAGCAGGGTGGTACGTCCCGCAGTAGCCCCCATGAGGAATCCGCGAGCGCGCGAGTCGGCCGCCTGCCATATGAGATCGCCAACGCGTTGGAAACCGAACATGGAGTAGAAGGTGTAGAACGGCACCATTGGCACGCCGTGTACTGCGTAGCTTGTTCCAGCAGCAATGAAGCTGGCCATGCTGCCGGCTTCGGTGATTCCTTCTTCCAGAATTTGTCCAGAGGACGATTCGGTGTAACTGAGCAGCAGTTTGTGGTCAACAGGTTCGTATTTTTGACCCTGTGATGCGTAGATCTTGAGTTCAGGGAACAATGCATCCATCCCGAAGGTGCGTCCTTCATCGGGGATGATGGGGACAACTCGTGAACCAAATGCCTTGTCACGAGCAAGGTTGCGCAACAGTCGGGTGAAGCCCATGGTGGTGCTCACCGCTTGTTCACCACTGCCATGATCAAATTCGGCAAAAGCCTGTGGGTCGGGAAGGGTGATCGGCTTACGCACTGCTGTGGAGCGTCGTGGAACTAAACCGCCCAGTGTTCGGCGACGCTCCATCATGTATTGATATTCGACACTGTCGTGAGGTGGGCGATAGTACGGAGGTTCGTCGGCCAGCAATGCGCTATCGGGTATTTCTTCCTCCAGGTGCAGCGTGTCGCGAAGTGCGCGCAGTTGCTCATCAGTCATCTTTTTAATTTGGTGAGTTGC
>JALQWV010000162.1 GCA_023263465.1 Ilumatobacteraceae bacterium | reverse complement strand
TCGCTAGCAGTTGAGGAGCAGTTTTATCTGCTTTGGCCACTCGTGGTCCTTGGCGCGGTGAAGTACGGAAAAATTCATTGGAAGAAATGGCTCGTCGGCACAGTCGCTATTGCAGGGTCTGCTTCATTGGTTACATCGATTCTGATCACTAAGAATCATCCTGGTGCTGGCTATTACCTTCCGTATTCGCGGTTTTGGGAAATTAGCGCTGGTGCACTGCTGGCGCTTGCAGGAATACGTTTTGACAAAATCCCAAACCTGGTGAAGGCGGTAGGTGGGTGGCTTGGACTTGTAGCAATCGTGAGTGGTGCAGTGATTTTTTCAGAGGCCACTGTGTTCCCTGGGTACGCAGCACTGCTTCCAATCATTGCCACGGTGATGGTGCTTGCAGCGGGTTCCGTGAAGTTTGGTCCGATATCGCTGCTCTCGATAGAACCGCTGCAACTGCTTGGTGCGCGTAGTTATTCGTTGTACCTCTGGCATTGGCCATTACTCGTGTTAATTGAAGCACGTTTTGGAACTCCGTCGGCGTGGGGAAAAGCCTGGATTGTGGTTGCGGCTTTGGTGTTGTCCGCAATTTCGTATCGTGCTGTTGAGCAACCAGTACGTCACAATGCGTGGCTTTCGGCAGAGTCATTACGAAGTTTGTTAGCTGCTGGTATTGCGCTATCAATCAGTCTTTCTGCGGTAGTGGTGTTGTTCGCGGTAGCTCCACGAATTGACGCGGGGTCGCTCGCACTGGCTGAGGCAGAGATGGCTAGCGAAGCTGGAATGAGCGGAAGTGGCGATAGTGCATCTAATGGATTTGGTGTATTGCCAGAAGTGAAACCAGTAAACGCTTTGCTCATCGGCGACTCGACACTCGCAGCATTGAGATGGTATGAGGATGGTGCAAAGTCGTTGAAAGGATTTTCGTACACGCTTGATGCGGAGTCGTGCAGAAGAATTTCCGAGTGGTCGTGCTACGGGCGAGAATACCGAACTCCGTCAAATGTTGTCACGGCACTGAAAGATTTCAACAAACCAGTGGATTTGATTGTGCTGATGGCTGGTTACGACAGCAGTGTAAAGAAAGTTGCCGAAGAGTATTCGAAGTTGTTTGAAGTAGTTCGGCTGAAGAAAATTCCACTAGTCATGTTGACATATAAAGAGTCGTTGCGTTTTCCTGCTCCTGGATCTCGCGGAAAGAAATCGCTGTATGCAGAATTTAATTCAGCGCTACGAGAAGCAGTTGCAAATGACAGATCGGGGTTGGTGTCAATTGCAGAATGGAATGCATACAGTGCCGGTCAGTCTTCATGGTTCAAATCGGATGGTATTCATTTGACGGTGAAAGGTGCGCTGGCTTTAGGAGCGTTTATTTCAACAGCTGTTGCAACCGCTACCGATAATCCGTGCCCATACGCAAATGCGTACCCGTGTGCACCGATGAATAATTTAAAGCAGTCAACTGATTTCATTGCACGCTTCAATGCAAAGGAAACGAACATACAGTGTTACGAAGACGGCGAAAGCCGCAAGAGAACTTGCACTTCTGACAGGCGAAGTTAGAAGAATTCGTTCGTTACTGAAACGACTGCTTTCGCATTTCGCTGCGCGTCTTCCTCGCTTAGCGTTGGACCGAATTCAACCGTCATGCTGACGCCTTTCGGGCCCTGAAAGGATTTTGTCCAGTTTGCTCCGGTTCCGCCAAAGACAGCTTCGAGTAATGGTTTGTCGCCGGTGTAACCACATAGGCAGTCCAATTCGATGAGTGGTAGCCCAACGAGGGATGCATATTTCGCGCGAACATCACCGTCATGTCCAGTTCCTGGTCCAATACGGAAGTAGTCCTGGTGGTACCAAATAACAAACTGTGGTTTTACGAGTTCGCCCAGTTTCACCACACCTTGTACTTCTGGTTCACTGGCGCTGTCAGAACCTGAATACTGCCACGATCCCGGCTTGCCTATTTTTTGCCAATTGCCAGGAAAGTTGCGATTGAGATCGACGCCATTTGCGTTTTGCCTTGTCCGAAGCTGTTGGCCGTCAGGATTCATGGAGCGAACCAACCAGAGGTCAATGTTGCCTTCTAGTGGCATATCGCGAAGGATGTCGACGACTCGGTTTCCAACAAATTCATCACCATGGATGCAGCCGATTACCAAGACTCGCGCACCGTCGCTTCCGCTTTGGCGTCGATAAAAGGTGAGAGGGACACCTTGCACCGAGCGACCAAATTCAATATCCGTGTTGAGAGGAACTTCACCAAATTTGTTAAACCATCCGGGTTCGGCTGGAGTATCTGGGTTCGCGGTATCCGCGTTTGTATCGCCACTGGATTCCGAACTGTCTGAGCCACCCGTGAATAATTTTGCTCCTTGGTAAAGCACGCCAGCAGAGAGCACTCCAAGTGCAATCGATTTAGCTGAAAGATCACTGAGAAAACTCCTCCTTGAAATGAATTCATCTTCTTCCTCAATCTCCGGGGTAACAGTGATGTCAGATGGAGCAGATTCAATGACGGGAATTGGTTGCGTGTTTTGTGTGACTTCCTGTTGAGCGATTGCCGGTGAAGACGTGAACGAAGCGCGGCTACCAGAATTTTCGGTGTCTACTCGCCATGTCTGCCCAGATTCATCGGTATAGGAAATGGCAAGAATTTTTTTGCGCGCCTGCGTTGCAGAAATCAATCCGCTATCAAACTGGGCGCACGTTTCCTGATACACCCGATTCATTCGGGCAAACTCATCGTCGAGGTTTGGAGCGGAATGAACCTGCTTGAAGGAGGCTCGTTTCCCTGACTTCTTTGGGTCAATTACCCACGTTCGACCCTGACTGTCGGTTGCGCGCAATCCCAGAATGGTGGTGCGAGCCGTTTCAGCGGAAATTTCATTGTTATCAAACGCCTCGCAGGTCTCGATATAGATGCGGTTCAGGCGCTCTAGCTCTGGCGGTAGTGGAGGCGTAGACGGCATGTTCCTCACGACTTTACTTCATGGTTAAATGCTAATTGCGGGTTATTTGTTAGTAAACCACTTCAATTCACTTACGATATGGACTGCAAATCGTGGGTACATATCACGAAGTGAAATGCCAAAAGCCTTTTCGAATGCTGAGTTTCGAGCAGGAATGCAAGTGGTTGAAAACTTAGGAGTTCCATCTCCGCAAGGTTCAACTGCTGCCTTTAAGTTGCGAATAAAATCATTGACCTTTTCGTATCCAAAAGTTCCATGCAAGTATTGAAATGCCATTGCTCCAGCAACATAGTTTTGTGTTGCGTCGCATGCACTTGTGATGTCCTGCTTTTCGCTGGTGATGAACCAATTCTTCCAATAACTGGTGGACAGTCGCTGTTGGGGGGAGTATTCGTGTTGGTTTTCTAGATCTTGTAATTGTGTCTTCCAAGCATGCACGTATGCCGCTTTACTTGCACGTCCTGCATAGCTCCAACCAATAAAGTTCGCCTGTCCCTCACGAACCCAGCACTGCATAGCGGACATACTTCCGTTAAGCACTGATCGCTGAGCGACGTGCACATACTCATGGCTAGTGAGCGAGTTCCAATGGTCGTCTCGGATTGATCGTCCATTTGGTACGTACACCATTAACACCGCGTTCCCGTTCATTGCATCACCAGGAGCACCTCCACCCAAAAATCCAGTGGTTTCTTTCTGCGCGCGATCGGCTTTGACTTCCAGCCAACCGCTTTCTAATTGCTGAGCAGGAAGGACTCGCTTCAAGTGGTCATAAATAAATTGGAAGTGTTGTGTTGGTGCTGCGTAGATGTCCATTGGTTTGGCGGCGTCCCGTAAATCTGTCCACATGCTCACGTTCGCGCGAATATCTGTCCTGATCTGGTCGGAGTACACCGTGTTGAGAAGTGGGTCGACAAAAAAAGTCGCGTTTGGGGTGGCGCGTGGGGCGTGTGTAAGAAAGGCGAGAAAGTCTTTTCTCGCTCGTTCGGAGGTTGCCGAGGCAAGGCTGTTCGAATTGGATTTTGCATCTGCGCCAGAGACGAGAAGGCATGAGGCGGCAATGACGAATAATGCCAGCAGTTTCCGCAT
>JALQWV010000158.1 GCA_023263465.1 Ilumatobacteraceae bacterium | reverse complement strand
CAACCACTCGGCCCAGTCAGCTTGGTACTCCACGAGGTATTCGCGCTTATGAACAAATGGTCGCTGTACTGCTTCATCGCTGACGCAATGCTGTACCCGCACATCTGTAGGAGAAACCGAAATCGCTGTGCCCGGAATATTCATGACGGCATTGTTGTTGCCATGACGAGTGAGACGAGCAATGAACTCGGTTTGGTCGGGGAATATGGACAGTTCATCACCATCGATCATGTTGATGGGAAACAAATCTTCGTCAAGGAAACATGGTGGGCCAGCAGATGGAACCACTACGCGTGCCCCGATTGCTTCGACGTAGCGAATTGATCGAGCGAATTGGCTCTCCACTTTGCTGGCGGCAAGCGCCATGAGTTCCTCACGTGGTTGGTCGTACACCATGGGGTACCAAATAGCGCCACTGTATTGCAGCCAATGCATGTCAACAGGTCCGTGTTGCAGTAATTCGGCGAGGTCACCAGTGCGACAGTCGTTCTGGTTCACGAGTCGCGACGTCCCATCTTCAACCACCATCGCCGAATCGCCACCAGGGCCATCTGCAATTGCGGTCTCAACGTGAATAGCCACGCGAAGTCCGTCGCCCAGGTCAGTCATTATTCCATTACGCGTGCGTATGAAGTTGGTGAAACCAAGTCTGCTGAGTTGGCGTTCGAGTTCGCGTGTCGCGAAGTCGGGTAGCAACACTGGCGTTGACTTGTCAATGTGATCGGCCAGCCATGCTTCATCCAAGTGGTCACCGTGCTGGTGCGAAATATAGAGATAGTCAGGGTGCTCAAGTTTTTCCATGATCTCATGTGGCAACTGGTCATTACGTGGGAATACAAACCACGAGGCCCAAAAAGCAGGAACAAACCATGGGTCACACACAATGGTGCGCGAACGAGTTTCAATCAAAATGCCAGCATGCCCGATGGACGTGGCTTTCATTGCGAGTTAGGCGATTGGTGGGTCGGTGAATTGTTGGCCACCGCGCGCAACATGTTCGGTCCACTCGCTGCCATCCCAATAGCGAAGCTCAAACCGGTTGGACGGATCGGCATACCACGCTGCTGGTGCAGCAACGCTAGACGGTGTCGTTTCAGTGACGGTGATGTGTGTAGTCACTGGAGATGACACTTGGGAACTCAATGTTGCACCTTGCGTTGGGCGACGAAGAAACGCGCAGTATCGGCCATCGAACGTAGTAACGATGTCAACAACCTCCCATCCTTCAGCCGACTTCTTGGTGAGCTCGGCAGCAAGCGCCTCTGGGCTGGAATTGAAAGGATTAAATGCCACGTATTCGTACATGGCTTTCAGGCTAGTGCTGGACACAACGAATAAATAGGTCGGGAGCCAATGTGTGAACGGCGTAACCTCAAGATGTGACTTCAGCACTGCGAATAGGATTCTTCGGACCGTCGGGCACGTTCACCGAACAGGCGCTGCTTACACAAGCAGACTTAGGCAAGGCAACGACAGTTCCATTTCGTACGGTTCCCGATGTTCTTGATGCTGTGGAGTCGGGCGAAGTAGATCTTGGCTTCGTACCAATTGAAAACTCCATTGAAGGAACCGTGAACTTCACGCAGGACGCATTGGTGTTTGACCATGAACTATTGATTCAACGCGAAGTAGTTCTGGATATTGAGCACTGTGTTTTAGCCAAGAAAGGCGCAACGCTTGCAGGCATTGAAACCCTGTTTTCTATTCCCGTGGCCACTGCACAATGCCATGAATACGTGCGCACAAATTTGGGCAAAGCCGATGTTCGTGCAGCAAACTCAACTGCAGAGGCTGCTCGCATTGTGAGCGAGAGCGGCGGAAACACCACCGCAGCCATTGCTCCACGCAACGCAGCCAAGGTCTATGGACTTGAAGTAATTGCAGACAACATTGCCGATCACGCAGGAAACCAAACGCGATTTATTTTGGTTGGCAAGAATTCCATTCCTTCACCAACGGGGCACGATCGAACTGCACTTGTGGTGTTTCAACGAGCTGATGAACCTGGCAGCTTGATTTCTATTTTGCAAGAGTTTGCCGCACGCCGTATTAACTTGTCGCAACTCCTGTCACGCCCAACAAAGCGCGGCGGACTTGGTGATTACTGCTTCGTTATTTATGCAGATGGCCACGTGAAAGACGAATTGATGGCCGATGTGTTGCGCGAGCTTCGCGCGAAGCAGGGCGCTGTGAAATTCCTCGGCTCTTACCCCGCAAGTGGTGAACATGCTCATTCGGCACGTGAGCACGCAGACGCCAGATGGAAAGAAGCAGATGATTGGGTGGCTGCGCTGAGAGAGCGAATTGCCCGCTAGCGTTTCTCAACGGAACGGTGGCAGAGTGGACAAACGCATCCGCCTTGAAAGCGGACGGCTTAATAGGCCCGGGGGTTCGAATCCCTCCCGTTCCGCCACGAGAGGGTTCATTCTTTGACCGTTACACTAAGAAGTCGCTTGGG
>JALQWV010000104.1 GCA_023263465.1 Ilumatobacteraceae bacterium | reverse complement strand
CCTTCGTTGGTCAACACTTGGTGATGCATTTGAGCATCGCGGTACAGACACTTTGTTCATCATTGTTGCTGGTGTTGTCGCTAACGACATTGCCGCTTATTTCGTGGGCACTGCAATTGGTCGTCAACCGTTGCGCGAGTGGATCAGCCCAAAGAAGTCGGTGGAAGGCGTTATCGGTGGAACCATCGGAACTTTTGTCATCGTGGTGCTTGTTGGAATGCAGAGCACAACCTGGAATTCGTTTGGCTCATGGATTCTGTTGGCGCTGGTGATCAGCATTATGGCTCCACTTGGAGATCTCACTGAATCAATGTTTAAGCGCAATTTAGACATCAAAGATTTTGGAACATTGTTGAATGGACACGGCGGTGCGCTTGATCGCTTCGACAGCATGTTGTTTGTGTTGCCAGCCGTGTATTACCTCGGCATGGTTATCACGCCTTGGGCATAACTCGAGTAGCCATTGCCGGTTCAACCGGTTCTATTGGCACGCAAACGCTGGATTACATTGCGCAAAGTGAAGGTCAATTTGAAGTCGTTGGCCTTGGAGTAGGCACGTCTGCGCAAGCGGTGATCGCTCAGGCTCAGCAATGGAAGCCAAAAGTAATTGCCGTTGCTGATGAAGTTGCGCGTAACGAGGTGGCACTGGCTTTACCTGGAGTTGAAGTAGTCGCTGACCAGTCGGAGCTTGCCGAACTTGCTGATGTTGTTGTCAATGGTGTTGTCGGTTTTGCTGGTTTGTCAGTCACCATCTCTACGCTCCAACGTGGAAAGCGACTTGCTCTGGCAAACAAAGAAAGTCTGATCGCGGCTGGTCCGGTTGTGCGACCGCTTCGCAAGATTCCAGGCGCAGACATTGTTCCTGTGGATAGTGAACACTGCGCAATTCACCAATGTCTGCGAAGTTCGAGTGATAGCAATCGTGAAGTCAAACGATTATTACTTACCGCAAGTGGTGGCCCGTTTCGGGGACGATCCACAGAGTCGCTCGCCAATGTGACGGTGCACGAAGCGTTACAGCATCCAACATGGTCAATGGGTCCAAAGATCACCGTTGATTCATCGACGCTGATGAATAAGGGTCTTGAGGTCATTGAGGCACACGAGCTGTTTGGCACCGGTTTCGACAACATCGATGTTGTGGTGCATCCGCAGTCGGTAGTGCACTCAATGGTGGAATTCAACGATGGGGCGGTGATTGCACAATTGTCCATGCCAGATATGCGTCTGCCCATTGCTTATGCCTTGAGTTACCCGCATCGTGCCAATGTGCCGTTTGGCTCAATTGATTGGTCATCGCTTGCACGACTTGATTTTGAAATTCCTGACACGCAGACTTTCTCGTGCCTGAACCTTGCTTACCAAGCGGGACGAACGGGCGGAACCGCGCCAGCATGGCTAAGTGCGGCAAACGAAGTTGCAGTGGAGGCGTTTCTGAACGGTCAAATCATGTGGTCAAGAATTCCAGAGGTAATTGATGCAACATTGCAACAACACGACGGTCTTGTTCCAACAATTACAGAGGACATTTTGCACGCAGATGCATTAGCGCGACGCTTTGCGCAACAAGTGTTGTCGTCGTGAGCGATATCTATCGCAAGTTTCGCGGGCAAATTGCTGCCGGCGGGGACACGCAAGATGCAGCCGAAGAGTCTGGCGGAAAGAACGGTGCAGTTTCTCTAGCGCTGCTTGCAGCGTTCTTTGTTTGGTTGGGTATGAACAACCCGTGGATGTTGGTATTTGTCATTGGTCTCATCATCTCAATCTTTCTTCACGAGTTCGGTCACTACTGGACTGCTCGAAAAACGGGCATGAAGGTAACGCAGTTTTACATGGGTTTTGGACCCCGCCTGTGGAGTAGGAAGCGCGGCGAACTTGAATACGGTGTGCGTGCCATTCCGCTTGGTGCTTTTGTTCGCATCATTGGCATGAGCAACTTGGACGCTTGCGATCCTGCAGACGAAGACCGTTCCTATCGCTCAAAGTCGTATCCACGTCGGTTGTTGGTGATCACTGCGGGATCACTCATGCATATGGTCATCGCATTGACTCTGTTTATCGGCGTGTATTCGCTTGCTGGCAGGGTGGGGGAATCGGGAAATGTGCGCATTGTGTACGCGCCTATCAGCGGATCGCCTGCAGCAGAAATTGGTCTTCAAGTAGGTGACATTATTTCCACGATTAACGGGCAGGTGTTGAAGTCGCGGGATGATCTTGTCGTCGCGATTACGAGCAATGCCCCGGGCGACAAGATTGTTATTGACATTCTTCGGGATGGAGTACGGCAATCGTTTAATGCGACCTTGGCTGCCAACCCAACAGATCCCGATATCGGTTATTTGGGCGTAGGTACCGACTCAACGGATTACATTAAGCAATCGCTACCGAGTGCATTTGTTTATGCAGTGCGAGATGGCGCGCAGGCAATTGTTGGGTCGGTCAAGGCACTTCCACAAATTTTCAATCCTGCCAATGCCATTAATAGCTTGCGCGACTCTGTTGCCGACCCCGCAACGCGGCCAAGCACCATTGTTGGAGCAAGTCAGGTTGGCGGTGAGGCGGGTGAGCGCGACGGGTTGAAAGGTGTGCTCATGATGCTTGCGTATGTCAACGTTTTCGTTGGTGTCTTCAACATGTTTCCGTCCTTGCCCTTTGACGGAGGTCACGCTGCTGTTGCCACCTACGAGAGGCTTCGCAGCAGAAACGGCGTGCGATATCAAGCTGATTTCGGCAAGATGATTCCACTCGCAACGGCAGTCGTTGCCTTGCTGATCGTGATTACTTTTGCTGGTTTGTATCTAGACATCACCCAGCCATTCGGGTAGTGGCACACTGGTAACTATGAGTTTTGAGCGCCGCCAAACGAAGCAGATTCATGTAGGCAAGGTGGCGGTTGGTGGGGCAGCGCCGATCAGCGTGCAGTCCATGACCACCACGAAAACTTCAGACGTTGAGGGAACCCTGCAACAGATTTATGCCCTTGCTGCAGCAGGGTGCGACATTGTCCGTTGCACGTGCAACGAAATTGAAGCCGCAGAAGGACTAGCGCAAATTGTTCCTCGTTCGCCGGTGCCAATCATCGCCGACATTCATCATCAGTACAAGATGGCGCTCGCAGCCCTTGAAGCTGGCGTCCATGGTCTGCGATTGAACCCGGGAAACATCCGCAAACCAGAGCACATCAAAGCCGTGGCCACGGAGGCTCGTGACCGCAACGTTCCGATTCGAATTGGTGTAAACGGCGGCTCACTTGATCCTGCATTGTACGAAAAGCATGGTGGGCTAACAGCACGAGCCATGGTCGAGTCTGCGTTACAGGAAATTGCATATTTCCAAGAAGTTGATTTTGATCTGATCAAGATTTCTGTAAAGGCATCAAACGTTCCGTTAATGGTTGAGGCGTATCGCCAGCTCAGTGCAGTTACGAATTATCCGTTGCACTTAGGTGTTACTGAAGCGGGTCCACTTCCCAACGGTCTGATCAAGGCAACTGCAGGAATTTCCACTTTGCTCCTTGAAGGCATTGGTGACACCATTCGATACAGCCTCACGGCTGACCCAGTGGAAGAAGCGCGTGCTGGACGACAGCTGCTTGAGTCGCTCGGTTTGCGTGAGCGCAAGAACGTTGACCTGATTGCATGTCCAAGTTGCGGTCGTGCAGAGATTGACGTCATTGAAGTTGCCAATCGTGCAATGCGTGCATTTGAAGACAAAAAAATTCCACTGCAGATAGCGGTAATGGGATGCGTGGTGAATGGCCCAGGCGAAGCGCGCGAAGCCGACTTGGGCATTGCTGCAGGTAACAAACGCGGTCACTTGTTTGTGAAAGGTCGCAACGTTGCGGTTGTGCCCGAATCTGAAATGGTGGAAGCGCTTGTCGATTGGGCAACGTACATTCACGAACACGGTGTTGAAGCTGCAGTGGCACGCGTGGACACCACCATCGCCGAACGCGAAGCCGCAAAAGACCGCAACGCGCTACTAGAAGAAAAAGGTGATGACGCGAATCGTTCCACCGAAAAGATTGTGGAAATTCGTAAGACAATTTCCGGTAGTTAGGTATTTAGTGGGTTCCCCATGTGCGAAATACCGTTGCCCTACCGCTAAGCGTTACCGTTTCGCCATTACGCAGAACAGCGGCCTGGCCGGCGCGTAGGGCCTGTGCATCTCCCGTCGTGCACACCAGGATTTCGGCATCATGCGTTGCGCGCATTTCATGAGTTCCCGAAACATCAATGCGTTGTGTGCCAAAGCGCGAGGTAGTCACGGGGTACTGCCACACGTTTTGACTCACGAGTTCAGCCTCAATTAGAGGTGATGCAATAGCGCTCATGTTGGCAACATGAAGAAATTCGTCAATGTTCACGTTCTTTTGAGTGAACGCAGCGCGAACCACGTTGTCGGAAGAGGCCATCACTTCGAATCCGGTGCCACCTAAATAGGCATGTACGTTGCCGGCTCCGAGGTACAGCGCTTGACCTGGTTGCAATTTCACATGATGCATGAGCAGCGCGACGAGAATTCCGCCGTTACCTGGATACATGGTGGCTAAGCGACCAGCCCATGCCGGCATGTGTAGAGGTAACTGATGAGGTCCGGTAGTCAGCGCCCAGCGCACGCATTCGGCAAGTCCATCGTCTGCGAGATGCTGTCCAAGTTCTGTCCACCCAAATCGATTACACAGTTCAATGTTCTCGCTGTCGCTACGAAAACCACAGATTGCTTCAAACGCCGACATGGCAATGAGCAACTCGGGTTTTGCCGATGCGTCTCGATAAATGCGCAGAGGCGAGTCGAGCGAAATACCGATTTCGTTCTCTTGTTGATATCCCGATTGTGCTTGTTCATCGGTGGGATGCGTTTGTAGCGACAAAGGTTTAGCTGCAGCGATGATTTTCACCAGGAACGAAAGTTCGCCTGCATATTGTGAAAGCGGTTGGTTTCCCGTTTCGGTTTTTACCAGTGAAGGCCCAGATCGGTGAGTGCCGAACCACAGTTCAGCCCATGGCTTTGCATCGGGTTCTACGCCGAGAAATTCGGGAATCGTTTGTTGATCACCCCAGTCGTAATGATGGACTACTCCACGGAGGAGTTGCATAGCGTTTACTTCCCGCGAGCCTGTGCGATCAACTGTGGGCCGACTTGCGCAATCGGAGTCTCACGAGCAGTTCCTGCAAAGCGGTCACGTACTTCAAGCGTGCCGTTGGCAACACCTCGCCCTGCAACCACGATGTTTGGAACACCGATGAGTTCTGCATCTTTAAACTTCACGCCTGGTGAAATACCCAAACGGTCATCGAGCAATACCTTGAGGCCAGCGGCTTCAAGTTCGGCTGCCAGCGATTCTGCTGCAGCGGTAATGGTTGTGTCGTCTTTTCCGGCGATCACAATGTGCACATCAAACGGTGAAACTTCACTCGGCCAGCGCAGGCCGTTGTCATCGTGCATGGCTTCTGCGATGGCTGCAACAGCACGTGAAACACCAATGCCGTAGCTGCCCATGGTTACCGTTTGCTGCTTACCGTTCTTATCGAGCACCTGTAACCCGAGTGCTTCCGCGTATTTCGGCCCAAGCTGAAAGACATGTCCGATTTCGATTCCGCGTTTGATGGTGAGTGCAGATCGACACGTTGGGCAGGTGTCGTCATCGCGAATCTCTGCAACGTCAAGCGTTCCATCAGCAGTGAAGTCACGACCATTCACCAAGTTCATCACGTGTTTGCCACTGCTGTCGGCTCCAGTGATCCATGCGCTTCCCATGGCCACACGTGGATCGAGCATGTAGCGAATACCCGATGCATTATTTGTTCCTAAAACACCAGGTCCGATGTATCCCTTCACTAATGCCGTGTTGGCAGCAAAGTGCGTTTCATCAAATGCTTCAACTTCGGCGGGGGACACCTGTGCTTCAAGTCGCTTCAGATCTACTTCACGATCGCCAGGAACACCAATTGCAAGAGCTTCAAGTCGTCCATCGGGGTGGCGCAAATTGACCACAACATTTTTCAACGTATCTGCAGCCGTCCATTGGCGACTACCGAGCTGCAAGTCTTCGCGAGCGTTAAACAGATCTACAAGCGTTTGTATCGTCGGTGTATCTGGGGTGTCGACCACCTTTGCAGCAGGAACTGATGAAGCATCAAGTGCATCAGCAACACCTACACGCACGGCTTCGGTGTTTGCGGAATAGCTACACGCGGTGCATTGCACGAAAGTGTCTTCGCCGATTTCACACGGAAACAAAAATTCCTCAGAGGCCGAGCCACCCATTGCGCCAGACATTGCCGACACGATGGCAAACGGCAAACCAAGACGCTCAAAAATACGAATGTAGGCATCGCGATGAGCGTCGTAGCTGCGCTGCAATCCTTCTTGGTCGAGGTCGAAGGAGTACGAGTCTTTCATGGAGAACTCGCGACCACGCAACAAGCCTCCGCGAGGACGAGCTTCGTCACGGAACTTGTTTTGAATTTGGTACAACCACACCGGCAAGTCTTTGTAACTGGAGTACAAATCCTTTACGAGCAAGGTGAACATTTCTTCGTGCGTCGGTCCAAGCAGGAAGTCGATTTTGCGTCGGTCCTGTAAGCGAAACAGGTTGTCGCCATAATCGGTCCAGCGACCAGTTACTTCGTATGGATCCTTTGGCAACATGGCGGGAAAGTTCACTTCTTGGGCGCCAATGGCATCCATCTCTTCTCGAATGACTCGAGCCACGTTTTGGAATACTCGATAGCCAAGTGGCAGCCAGGTGTACCCACCAGGTGCAGCGCGACGGATGTAGCCCGCCCGCACCAGAAGGCGATGGCTCGGTACTTCTGCGTCGGCTGGGTTGTCCCGCAAAGTGCGTACGAACAGGGTTGAGAGGCGTTGAACCACGTGCGAACCTTAGTTTACGGGGCTATAATTTTTGATGTCCTTTGAAAGTCTGTGACTAAAAGGCGTGGGTTTCGACCCACGCCA
>JALQWV010000079.1 GCA_023263465.1 Ilumatobacteraceae bacterium | reverse complement strand
AAATCAATCGCTGCCGCCTTGCGCGATGCAGGTGCAACGGTGGTGGTGTGCGACGTGAACGATTCCACTCAACCGAACTACATCTGCGATGTGTCAAAGACTTCAGATGTAGAAGCGATGTTTAAGGCAATTGAACGCGATTTTGGCGGGCTTGACATTTTGGTGAACAACGTTGGAGTACCGGGGCCGACTGCGCGAGTAGACGAAATGGACCCCGATGCCTATGACGAATGCGTGCGCGTGAATTTGGGTGGAACATTCCGTGTTACTCACTTTGCGGTTCCCATGTTGTTGAAAACAAAGGGTTCAATGATCAATATTTCGACCAGTGCTGGAATATTTGGCTATCCACTGCGTTCTCCCTATGTTGCTGCGAAGTGGGGAGTCATTGGTCTCACGAAGTCGTGGGCAATGGAGCTTGGCGAGTTTGGTGTGCGCGTAAATGCCATTTGCCCAGGGTCGGTAAGTGGTCCGCGCATGGATGGCGTCATTGAACGCGAAGCGAAAGCGGTAGGAAAAACTCCAGAACAAATTCGCACCGGTTACGAAAAGCAAGTGTCGTTGCAAACTTTCATAGAGCCCGACGACATTGCAGCGTCGTGTGTATTCCTGAGTTCACCTGCTGCACGTTTCATCACTGGTCAGGTGTTGCCTGTGGACGGCAATATTGAAACCATGAGAAGCAACTAATTGTGATTGTTGACCTGCAAATCAATCAAGGTCAGTGCACCTGGCCCGAATTGTGGTCGCTTGCCCATGCCGCAGACCGTGCTGGCTACAACACACTGTGGATTGCCGATCATTTGTCTGGCTCGGTCATGAATGCGCCATCGATGCCAGAGTGCTTCGCCACACTTGGTGCGCTTGCAGCAACTACTCGCAACATTGGTCTTGGTTCGCTCGTGGTGAATGCGGCATTGCGAGACCCCGCAATTGTTGCCAATGCAGCAGCAACAGTGCAGGAAATTTCTGGTGGCAGATTTATTCTTGGTCTTGGCGCGGGTGCTTCGCCGAACAGCAGCTTTGCTTCTGAGTTACACGCCATTGGCTTAAACATTCCAGCCGCAATGGATGAGCGCCACAAGCGACTCGAGCAAGTGTTGGACACTCTTGATGCCATGTGGTCAAACCATCGCGATGACAAGTTTGCTGGTTTTCCACTTCCGCAAGATTCCATTCCGCGCATGCTTGGAGTGAATTCAGTTGCGCTAGCAACGCTTGCGGGGAAGCGATGCGATGGTGTGAATATTCGCGCCAGTCACGAACGCCGCGGAGAAATTCTGCGCGCTGCCCGCGATGCAGCAGGAGATCGCGAATTCATGGTGTCGGTGTGGGATTGGTTTGATGAATCGTTGCTGGACGAAAATAGCGACGCCCGCAAGCAATTGGCTAGCGAAGGCGTGAACCGCTTGATTTTGTTGATGCGAGGCACGCCAGACGCGGCCCGTATCGAGGACCACTCGGTTTTGTAGTCGGATTCATGCTGGGGGATCTTTTACAATTAACGACGTGCACAAGGTTTTCAGCATGCCGTTTTCAAGTGTTTATCCCCACTACGTAAACAAAGTTAAACGTAAAGGGCGGACAGTTGAGGAACTCCACGAAGTTATTCAATGGCTCACTGGGTTTAGTGAAAAACAATTGCAGCAATTCATTGCCAGCGAAGATGACTTCACCCAGTTTTTCGCAAAGGCTCGCATTCATGAGAATGCATCAATGATCACTGGGTCAATTTGTGGAGTAAAGATTCAAGAGATTGAAGACCAACTTATGCTCAAGATCCGGTACATGGACAAACTTGTCGATGAACTAGCTAAAGGGCGACCGATGGAAAAGATCCTTCGGACAAGCAAATAGGGCTAGCTATAGAACTACGTTGACGAGGCGTTTCGGAACGATCACCACTTTGGTCGGTTCCGCACCGTTTAGTAACGCAATGACTTTTTCATCTGCAAGAGCAAGTGCTCGCAATTCATCGTCCGTAACAGAAGGTGCAACTAAAAGCTTGGAGCGCACCTTGCCGTTTACCTGAATAGGAATTTCAATGGTGTCGCTGACCAGCAACGCTGGGTCTGCAACAGGGAATGGCGCAAAGGTGAGCTCGGTGGTTTGGCCAAGCAATGACCACAGCTCTTCGGCCATATGCGGGCACAACGGCGAAAGCATTTGCACCAGAGGGACAGCAACTTCGCGCGGGGTAGAGCCATGCTCGTTTACGTAGACAGTAAGTGCATTGTTTAATTCGATCAGCTTTGAAATTGCCGTATTGAAGCGCAGGTTCTGCATGTCAACACCTAC
>JALQWV010000153.1 GCA_023263465.1 Ilumatobacteraceae bacterium | reverse complement strand
CACAAAGGCGTGCATCTTGATGAAGAATCAATTATTGAGCATTGCCAAAAACAATTAGCTCGCTATAAGTGTCCGTCTAAAGTGCTAATTGTGCAGTCACTGCCAACTGGTAGCACGGGCAAGGTACTGCGACGCGCGTTGCGATGATCTAGCGCGTGTGGAATTGCTGGCAACAAGAAAGCCAAAGAAGAGAATTGACACTCCAATCAGCAGCGTGATTGCAAACGCTCGGTCCTCACCAAATCGACCAGCAAGTGTTCCGCTTGCCGAGAGCACCAACGTTCCCGTTGCAATCAACACGTTCCCTAATGCCAAACGCCAAGCTGAAAACACCGAACGCTTCGCTCCTGTTGAAAGCGCTGGGTTCTTCTTGCGTAGTACGCGCCAAGCAGACCACAGTGCGCCAAATATAATGACGAGAGCTGGAACTCCCGATCCAACTGCAGCAAGAACTCGCGGAGCGACACCAAACACTTCTTTGCCTGTCGGAAATTGATCGGTAACTACCTCGGATTTAGATTGCGCAACGAGAACGATTCCGGTTGCAAAGCCTGATAACCAAATGAGGACCTGTCGAACACGATTTCCAAGTTGTTGTCCACCGAGCAGGTACACCGTGCCAAGTGCGAGCCACGACACATTGAGGACAGCTCCAGCGAGAAAAAACATTCGGAAGACAAAAAGATTCCACCCCGTGCTTTCGGCCCACCACAGACATGCAGAACCCATGGCGAAAAGCGACATGGCGATTGACCATGCCAGTTCGTGGGGTTGGCGACGCTTGATCCATCGGTCGGCTGTGCTCAATGTGAAAGCGGTCGCTATGAGAGTGGCCGTTCCTGCGAGGGCGCCATTCAGCCCTCCCATGCTGAGAACCGCAGTTGCGCTCATCTCCGAAGACTAGTTGGACTTCGTGAATTCATGCACGAACGCCTACATTTGAGGCGTGGCCGACCTTGCCCAAACCTCATCCCCCGCACGTCGCAGAATTCCCGATGCTGCAGTTGCGCGTCTTCCCGTATACCTCCAGATCTTGAACACTCTGATTGCTAACGGAACCGCTCAGCTCTCAAGTGATCAACTTGCATCACTTGCTGGGGTGAACGCGGCAAAAGTGCGTAAAGACCTGTCGTACTTAGGAAGTTATGGCACGCGGGGAGTTGGTTACGACGTCGCTTACCTGGTGTATCAAATTAAGCGCGAACTCGGTCAGCACCACGAATGGAAAGTTGTGGTGGTGGGCGCCGGCAACCTTGGAAACGCATTAGCCAACTACAACGGATTTTCTACTCGCGGTTTTCCAGTAGCTGGAGTAGTAGATATTGACTCGTCAAAGGTTGGTAAAAAAGTTGCTGGCGTGTTGGTACGACATGTGGATGACTTACCAACCATCGTGCGTGAAGAGTCAGTAAGCATTGGAGTCATTTCCACACCACCCGCTTCGGCTCAGCAAGCGGCAGATCTTCTAGTGAACGCGGGAATTCGTTCAATCTTGAACTTCGCGTCCGTTGTTTTGAACGTTCCTGCAAACATTTCGGTACGGAGCGTCGATCTGGGAGTCGAATTACAGATTCTTGGCTACTACGAGCAACTCAGCCGCGAAGAAAAGCCAGCAACGAAAACAAAGCGCGAAGTGGCTGCAATATGTCAATAGTGGTTCTTGGCATCAATCATAAATCTGCTCCACTTGATGTCATTGAGCGTGTGAGCATTCCTAATGAAGTTCTTGCGAAATCGCTTCATGGTTTGGTGTCGCGTGATCATGTTCGCGAAACTGTGGTGCTCTCCACATGTAACCGCACGGAAGTGTATGTCATTGCAGAGAAATTTCACGGAGCCTTCGCAGACGTTCGAGACTTCTTTTGCGAATTATCTGGCTTGTCAGTTGAGGAGCTTCAACCTCATTTTTACAGTCAGCATGATGATGCGGCCGTCAGTCATTTGTTTGAAGTTGCCTCTGGTCTTGATTCCGCAGTGCTCGGTGAAACCGAAATTCTTGGCCAAGTTCGCGACGCATGGGACAAAGCTCGCACAGAAACCACTGCACGAACTTCGCTGAATATGTTGTTCCGTCATGCTCTTGAAGTAGGCAAGCGCGCGCGAACTGAAACATCAATCAGTCGTTCCACGGCATCGGTTTCCCACGCTGCTGTCGAAATGGCGACTGACATACTGGGAACGATGTCTGGTCGACGAGTTTTGGTCATTGGTGCGGGTGACATGGGTGCAGGCATCGCACGAGCACTCGGAAGCGCAGGTTCGCAAAGCGTTACGGTCATGAACCGAAGCCGTGAACGCGCGCAACAACTCGCAGATTCTGTTGGTGCGGTAGTAAGTCATATTGACGAACTTCATGAAGCAATTGGCAATGCAGATGTTGTACTTACTTGCACTGGTGCTGGTGAAGCAATTATTTCGGTTGAAGATGTTCGGCTTGCGCGTGAGCGATCAAATGGAAACCCACTACTGATTGTTGATATTGCAGTTCCGCGCGACGTTCAACACGAGGTCGGCGATTTACCGGGAGTCACGCTGCGTGACTTGCATGACCTTCGCGACTGGGCACAGACTGGAATTGATTCACGTCAACAGGAAGCCGAAGAAGTTCGGCGCATTGTGGGAGAAGAAGTGGAACGGTTCGGACAAGAGGTGAAGGCACGCCAAGCTGCGCCACTCATTGCCGAGTTGCATGAACGAGCAGAAACCATCAGGCGAACTGAGGTTGAGCGATTCTCGTCAAAACTTTCAGACCTGAGTGCGGAGCAACGCGATGCAGTTGATGCACTGAGTAAGGCAGTTGTTGCCAAGTTATTGCATAGCCCGTCGCTGCAACTCAAGCACAGCGCCGGCACCCCCCAGGGTGAGCGCATAGCTGCAGCGCTTCGCGATTTATTTGACATCGAATGATCCGACTCGCCACGCGTTCTAGCGCACAGGCGCGAACACAGGCAGAAGTTGTTGCTCAATCAATTACATCCACAACAGGTTTGCCTGTCGAATTGGTGTTTGTTGAAACTCTTGGTGACCAGAACAAAGATCAACCGCTACATCAAATAGGTGGTCAAGGAATTTTTGTTAAAGAGGTACAGCAAGCAGTGCTCCGAGGAGATGCAGACATTGCGGTACATTCGGCAAAAGATCTTCCATCGCAACATGCAGAGGGTCTAGTAGTTGGTGCTTGGTGCGTTCGACGGGATGCACGCGATGCGTTGGTGGGCAAGTCGTTGAATGATCTTGAACATGGCGCAACCGTTGCCACTGGCTCAGTGCGACGCAGGGCCCAATTGCTTGCTGTTCGCCCTGACTTAAAGTTTGTGGAGTTACGCGGAAATATTCACACTCGCCTTGAAAAGATTCCTAACAATGGGTCCATCGTGATGGCCATCGCAGCAATGCAAGTGCTTGGAATAACAGACAAAATTGCGGAAGAACTTGTGACGACTGATTTTGTTCCAATGGTTGGGCAGGGCTGTGTTGCAGTTGAATGTAGAGAAGAAGATCACGACATGCTTGCGGCAATTTCTGGAATCGACCACGCTCGCACTCGTTTTGCCGTGGAGATAGAGCGTGCATTTCTTGCAGAACTTGGTGCAGGTTGCTCAATGCCAGTCGGCGCTTACGTAAATGATGCAAATGTGTTTTCTACATTTATGGCAACTGGTGCAACAAAATTAGATCGACACGTGAAGTTTGTTGAGACCGTTCCATCAGTGGATACGCACGAGTTTGCCCGTGAACTCGCTCGAAAGTCGCAATCTGCGTTGGCATGATTGAAAGTGCATTTTCGGGAAAGCGCATAGTAGTGACCCGTCCGCGTTCGCAGGCAAAAGAGTTACAACGCGCAATTGAAGAGCGAGGTGCGAAGTGTACGGTCATACCACTCATTGAGATTTCACATCCAGACGATGAGGGATTTGCCTTCGAACAGGCCATGCGCAATGTCAGTGATTATGAATGGGTCGTATGCACATCAGCTAATGGCGCTTCGCGTGTTGCTCCATATCTGTCAAGTGGTAAGACATGTCCAAAGCTTGCTGCTGTAGGAACTGTAACGGCTCTTGCATTTGCACGCGAGGTGGACTTTATTCCAAGTTCTCCAAATGGAAAATCGCTTGCAGAGGAACTTCCGATGTCCTCGGGCAAGGTATTGGTAGTTCAAGCGCAAGAAACCAGTGGAGAAGTTGCGCGCGTTTTGCGAGACCGCAACATTGGCGTCGATGAAGTTGCCGCGTACAAAACAGAACATAGTTTGCTAACTGAGTTACAAGTTGGTGAAATTCGTACTGCTGATGCAGTGTTGGTTGCATCTGGTTCAGCCGTGCGTTCGTGGTGTGCGCAAGCCGGACCGCATATAAATGGGAAAGTTGTGGCCATCGGTGAACCAACGCAACGCGTAGCTGCTGAGTGCGGAATGACGATTAGTGCGGTAGCACTCAAAGCCTCAACTGCAGGCGTTGTTGCAGCGCTTGCCGGCGTATTCAAGTAAACGATCCCGTAGCCTTACTGGCATGGCGTTTCCGCAATCTCGACCCCGTCGCCTTCGTCAAAGCCCTGCGCTACGAGAACTCGTTGCAGAGGTTCGACTTGGAGTTTCCGATCTAGTTGCACCGTTGTTTGTGCGTGAAGGTATTTCTTCACCGCAACCCATTTCATCGTTGTCGGGAGTGATGCAACATACACGTGAGTCGCTGAAGGAAGAAGTACGTGCGCTTGCCGATCTTGGAGTTCCCGCGGTCATTGTATTTGGCGTTCCAGCCGTTAAGGACGAAGTTGGCTCAGGCGCATTTAATCCGAATGGAATTGTGCAAGTTGCATTGCGAGAACTACGCGAAGAGTTGGGCAATCGCATTGTCTTGATGGCCGACTTGTGCGTGGACGAATACACCTCGCATGGCCATTGCGGTGTGCTCAATACAAAAGGCGATGTCGACAATGATGCAACGCTTGAGATTTACTGCAAGGCTGCGTTGGCTCAAGCACAGGCGGGTGCCGAAGTAGTTGCACCGAGCGGAATGATGGACGGGCAAGTAGGTGCAATTCGCGCAGCACTTGATGACGCTGGATTTGT
The DNA here is from genome assembly GCA_023263465.1 of Ilumatobacteraceae bacterium. GTDB lineage: Bacteria > Actinomycetota > Acidimicrobiia > Acidimicrobiales > Ilumatobacteraceae > UBA3006. Next base: position 3,246 of record JALQWV010000153.1, on the reverse strand, counting down.
AGACACTGCGATCATGGCGTATTCAGCAAAGTACGCCTCTGGATTGTATGGTCCGTTCCGTGACGCCGTGGACGTGCAAATTGCTGGTGGCGGTAATCGGAAGGGCTACCAACAAGATTGGCGCAATGCCCGCGAAGCGCTTCGAGAAGTTGCAGCAGATATTGAGCAAGGTGCTGACATCGTGATGGTGAAACCAGCGATGAGCTACCTCGATGTGATTGCATCGGTAAGTGAGCGAGTAGATCTTCCGGTTGCTGCATATCACGTAAGTGGTGAGTACGCCATGATCAAGGCTGCAGCAGCAAATGGATGGATTGATCACGACACCGTTGCTGTTGAGCAGTTAACGGCAGTAAAACGAGCTGGCGCAGACATTATCTTGACGTATTTCGCTCGCTGGTTCGCCGAAACCCAACAATAGGAGTTGCAGTGACTATTCCGTTCTGTGATCCATCTCTGTGCGTTTCTGCAGGTTGTACTGCAACGGTGTGCACAGGAAAGGCAATTGCCTCAAACCACAGCTTCTATGAACGTTCAGCCAATGTCATTCCAGGTGGTGTGAACTCGTCAATCCGTGCATTCAAATCGGTTGGTGGTGAGCCATACATCGTTGCTCGCGGAGAAGGTGCCCACATTGTTGATGTTGAGGGAAATCGTTACATCGACCTGGTGCAAAGCTATGGTGCGGTCATTTTGGGCCACGCCCATCCTGCAATTACTGCTGCTTTGCGTGACGCAGCAGGTGATGGGACGTCATTTGGTGCACCAACACCTCGTGAAATGAAATTGGCAGAAGCGATTCGTGAACGAGTGCCAAGTTGTGAGCGTGTTCGATTGATGAATAGCGGCACTGAAGCGACAAGTACTGCAGTGCGCCTTGCTCGTGGATCAACTGGCCGTAAGCGAATTATTACCTTTTACGGAAACTTTCATGGCGCGACCGATGCACTACTTGCTGCAGGTGGAAGCGGCATAGCAACTCTTGGAATTCCAGGTACGGCGGGTGTACCTGAAGAAGCAGTTGCAAATACGTTGGTGGTTCCTTATAACTCTGTTCCAGAAATTGGCACCGATGTTGCTGCAGTCATTGTTGAACCAGTGGCAGCCAACATGGGCGTAGTCGCACCGGCACCAGGTTTCTTAGAAGGACTTCGTGCAGCGTGCGATAAGGCTGGTGCGTTACTCATTTTTGATGAAGTCATAACTGGCTTCCGTATAGGCCAGGGTGGCGCGCAGGCAAAGTACGACGTGAAACCAGACATCACTTGTTTCGGCAAAGTGATTGGTGGTGGTTTGCCAATTGGCGCAATTGGTGGATCGCGTGCTGTGATGGAAAATCTCACGCCAATCGGAAAAGTATTTCATGCAGGAACTCTTGCGGGTAATCCATTGGCAACTGCCGCTGGTCTTGCTGCCTTGAATGAACTCACTCCAGACGTATATATGGAACTTGGCGCGCGTGCGCGCGCGTTAGCAACATTGATGCGCGATGCATGTTCAAATGCTGGAATCGTTGCTCAATTCCCAGTAGTGGGAACTCTTGTTGGTGCCTTCTTTGGACCAAACACTCCAACAAACTTCGACGAAGCAAAGAAGACAGACGAAAAGCTGTATGCGCGGTTATTCCATGCCATGTTGGCTGAAGGAGTGGCGTTAGCCCCTGGAGCATACGAAGCGCTATTCGTAGGGCTTGGACATAACGATTCAGTGATGCAACAACTTGCTGAGCGCACTGAACGTGCTGCACTCGCAGTGGTTCGAACACAATAGATTTATTGCATGCGATATTTCTTCACCGCAAGGTTTTGGACAGCGCTCGGCATGTTACTTGGTGCGTCAGCCATCGTGTTTGCGTTGCTACTTGTGGTAAATCGTGGGTCATCAACAAGTGGTGCGCATGGTCGCGTAATTGATGTTGTTGCTGCAGTAACCACTACAGAATTTGGTGAAGGCTGGCAGATATCTGACGGCAAATCCGACGGTGACGCAACGATTTCTCTAGATGATGGTCGGATACTACGCATTGTTGATGGCACACCGGGTGAAGTGACGTGTGAGTTGCCAACAACTCCTTACTCTTGTGTGTTTGTTGCCGACACATTGGGATCCGGAGTGCTGTGGTTTTCTCTCGTACCGGCTGATTCAAGTAATGGAAAAGAAATTTTGACGCTTCCAACTCTTGTGGACATGTTGCAGGGCGGTGACTTGGGTGTGTTGAGCAATGGATGGGTAGTTCCACTTGCCACACCCACGGAACGTAATTGCGACACAGAGACAACGTCACTACGTGACTTCATTAATAAGTTCCCAGATGGAAATGCGATCGCGCTATTAAATCTGTATCGCGATGAAATCACCGAAGTAGTGTGCACTGGCCCGTAGGCCACATTTTATTTAGCGGACTCGCGTGCTGTTGTGCCGACTGCGTGAGGTGGCTTAGGCAACATTGCAAAGTCTTTATCAATAGTGTCAAATGAAGTCGAACCATTTTCAAGCGCTAGGAAGATTTCAGACTCTGGTGAGCACCACGTCTCATATTCTTCCTTCCATTCTTCACTGGCTGGGTCTGCACCACCAATGGCATACCGCTCGTGGCATACAACTCCGAGAATTTCGTATTCGGTAAGCCCGCCACCGGCCTTCTCGCCTTGCTGTGGCATCGGGTTTCCGTTGTAGGAGAGCGGTGCGTGTGCACCACCCTCACGATTTGGGTCACCGTAATATGGCAGTTCTGCAGCAACAAATGCCTGACTGCCCGAGTACACGAAGTTCAACATGTCTTCAATCTTCGGGAAGGTTTTCAATACCTCACCACCAGCAAATACTCGGCCAGCGCCGCCTTGTCCAGCCGCGCCATGGCAACCCGCGCATGAGCCGTAGACGGTTGCGCCTATTGCCATTGGACCTTCAACTTCTTTTTCCTGTGGCTTCAATGCAATTAAGTACATAAACGCCCACAGCGGGAGAAGGCTGAGCGTTGCCATTGCCCAGAACGGGATTTTTTTGCGCGTCTTCGCGGCAACGACGTAACTCGGGTCTGGTTGAGGTGCAGGAGTAGAGGCAACAACCGGTGCAGTCGGTTTTGCGACTGCAGGGGCAGAGGAAGTTGTGGCGGGTACAGATGCTCCAGTTTCAGAACTCGCTCCGCCCGAAGCAGCTTCCCGTCGTTCCTTCGAACGCTTGAGTAGGTGTTCGGGTATTTCTGTCACGGTGTTCCTCGTATATCTCGTGTTCCAACGAGGGTGG
>JALQWV010000144.1 GCA_023263465.1 Ilumatobacteraceae bacterium | reverse complement strand
TTCCATGTAATTGGAACCAGGAATTGGATTGCCGTGTGGGCATGTCGTCGGGTTGCCAAGAAGACGAGTGATCGCATTTTCAACATCAGGACTGATCACGTGTTCCCACTTGCATGCTTCGTGGTGGGCAAGTGCCCATGGGAGTCCAAGAATGTCGGTGAGGAAGCGCTCGGCCATGCGATGTTTGCGAACAACGGATTCGGCAAGTTTTTCGCCTTCGGGAGTCAGCACAATTCGGGTGCCTCGCAGGCGAATCAGACCTTCGGTCTCCATGCGCTTAATCATTTCGGAAACTGAAGGTCGCGAGACATCGAGCCTCTCAGCCACACGTGCCTGAATGACGTCTAGGTGGTCTTCGCGAAGTTCAAAGATGCATTCGCAATATTCTTCAAATGCTGGGTGGTGTTCGCCGGGGTGCGCCATGAGTGTCAGGTTACTCCGAGTCAACTCCGCGTAAGCCGGCCCACAGGAGGTTGGCGATTTGTTTACCTATCTGTTCGCCGGAAAACGAGATGTTGTTGTTTATCAGAAAGCGTGCGACACCTTCGCTCGCACCCGCGACACCGTGCGCAAGAGCTCGGACATGAATTGAGTCTAGGTCTATGGCGATCAACGGGGCAATTGCATCGGCGGAGCGATCAAGTACTTTACGTATTGCAATAGTGAATTCTTCATCTTTTTGCGTTCCGCTGTCGAACAAAAATTTAAATGCATTTCTGTCACGTTCAACCCATTTGAAGAAAGCGATCGTTCCTGCTTCAACTTGATCGTGACCATCAGTGAGCCCACTAGTTGCCGCGGTTAACACGTCAACCATACGGTCACCAACATGGTCAATGATCGCAAGAAACAATGCACGCTTTGACTCGTAGTGTTGATACACCACAGGCTTGGTGACACCAGCGGCTTCGGCGATGTCATTCATGGATGTGTCGTGGAAACCCTTTACCGCGAACACTGCCAAGGCAACGTCAAGTACTTGTTCTTTTCGTTCAATTGCGGGGAGTCGAAGTGCCATGAGTAGGTCAGTCTGCTAGTTGCCGTTTAGGCGATCTTCCTTCTCGGCTGCCTTAATTGCGTAACCGAGAACTATTGATGGTGCAAGAAGAATCGAGCCAACAACAAGTCCGCCTGTCGCTAGTTGGCCAACAATTGGTGTGAACGAAGATGCCAACCCAGTAAAAACGGCAACTATCGACACTCCAAAACTGAGGTAGCCCACACGTTTGGCGAGCCTGGTCCACCGATCAATCACTGCGCGGCGAACGCGGACTAGGTCGCCAGAAAGATCAACAGGCGGCGCATCTTTAGAGGGTTGAGGGGCGGAAGTCATATCCTTGCACCTCATGGTAGATCGCAAGGGTCAACAATGAGCAAGGGTGCGCTGCTTGTTGATTGGCGCGACAGTGTGGCTGTTCTCACACTGAATCGTCCTGAGCGCCGAAATGCCGTAGATCTCGAGTCTCTCCAACGTATTCGCGAAGTCCAAGTTGAGGCAGATATCCGCAACATTCGAGCGTTGGTTCTGACGGGTACCGCGCCAGCATTTTGTGCGGGGGCGGATTTGGCAGGAGTTCGCGAGGATGTATTTCACGAAACATTGAACGAGGTACTTCGGGGATTCACGCAACTTCCATGCGTGACCATTGCTGCAATTGATGGCCCGGCACTTGGCGCGGGGGCGCAGCTTGTAGTTGCCTGCGATGTCCGAGTTGCAACTCCGACAAGTGTCATCGGTGTTCCGGCTGCGAAATTGGGGTTAGTCGTGAACCATTGGACCATTGAACGCATCGTGCGTGAATTCTCGTGGCCGGTTGCGCGGAATATGTTGCTTACGGCAAGTACCTATTCGGCCGAAGAGCTTTCACGCATGGGTTCAATCCAGCGATTGGGAACTCTTGATGATGCTCTTGCTTGGGCAAGTGACATTGCCAAGCTTGCGCCACTTACTATTCGCGGTCACAAAGTTGCGTTGGAGGCAAGTGCAGGCGAGCCATCCATCGATGCATTGGTTACCGCTTGTCGCGAACAAGCACTTGCAAGTAATGATGCACGTGAGGGCAGGGAAGCATTTATTGAAAAGCGTTCACCGAAGTTCACGGGTTCATGATGGCAACCGAATCGGTAATCAACTTCGTCGATGCGGTCGCGGTGTACAACGGGTATCCGGCTTTAGCGGGAGTGACGCTCCGTGTTGAAAGCAATGAAATTGTGTTGTTGCAAGGGCCTAATGGCGCAGGAAAGTCAACATTATTGCGAGCATGTGCTGGCCTAATTCCGGTAGTTCGCGGTACTGCGCATGTATTGGGCTACGACTTAACAATTGATCGTGAGTCAGTTCGTGAGCGAGTTGGTTTGCTGGGCCATCAAAACGGTTTGTTTGGTGAACTGACCATTGCGGAAAATGTTTCGTTCTGGTCAACGATTGTTGGTGCTTCAACACAAGAACGAAATTCGGCAATGGAGCGAATGGCAATTGATGGCAGGTTGGCAGGTCGCAGAGTCTCTGAATTGTCGGCTGGACAAAAACGTCGTTGCGCATTTGCTTGTTTAGTCGTTCGACGCGCCGAGTTGTGGTTGCTCGATGAACCGCATGCAGGGCTTGACGCGAAAGGTCGCGATGAAATTGATCGTATTGTGCAGGAAGCAGCTGCATCGGGCGCGACCATTGTTGTTGCATCACACGAGATTGAGCGAGCGCAACAACTGGCCACGCGAACAATCTCACTGGTTGCTGGTCAGGTGCGTGATCTGCAATGAGCATGTCAACGAACCGAATTGCGCGTGCAGTCGCTGCAAAAGATTTGCGCATCGAGTTGCGCTCAAGGGTGGTAGCCAATCAAGTGCTGCCGTTTTCCGGCCTTGTCATGGTCATGTTTGCCTTTGCGCTTGACAATGATGATGTGTTGCAGCGAGTTGCTGGTGGATTGGTGTGGTTGGCAACTCTCTTCTCATTGTTCATTTTGGTGCAGCGAACATTTGCTGTGGAGACCTACGACGGGGCACTTGACTCTCTGCGAGTTGCAGGCGTGAATCCGCAAGGCATCTTTATTGGCAAGGCAGCCGCTCTATTTGTGCAACTGCTTGTCCTAGAAACAATGCTGTTTATCGCTGCAGTGGTGTTGTATCGCGTGAATGTGAATGGATCTGGACTAGTGCTATTGGTCACTTGCGTATTGTGCGCTTCAGCCGGTTTGGCCTTCGTAGGTACTCTGTATGGAGGATTGACTGCAGGTGCTCGTGGCCGTGAAACGTTGCTTCCATTGCTCTTGCTTCCGGTGGTTGCTCCTGTTCTGATCTGTGCAACTCGGGCAACCGAATCGGCGTTCAGAAGTGGTGGTCTCACTGTTGGTGAAGGGTGGCCGTGGGTAGCAGTACTTGCGGTGTTCGCTGCGGTGTTCGGGTTAGGTGGCCTGCTGTCATTTAGCTCGTTAATTGAGGAATGATGAAGGGCAATTCATATGAGCACTGAGACGCAAACGTACAAAGGGGTGGGAACACCAACCACTCGTATGTATGGATTGATGGCCGTTGTTGCACTCGGTTGGGTATTGCTCGGTGGATTGTTTTTCACTCCGGAAGATGCTGTGCAAGGGGACGCAGTACGCATTATGTACGTGCACGTACCTACTGCTTGGGTTGCGTATTTGGCGTTCATCGTTACGGGCATTGCCTCTGCATGTTGGTTGATTGGCAAGAAACATTCCATGGGCTTCGATCGCGTCGCAGGTGCTTCGGCCGAAGTCGGTGTTCTGTTCATGGCAATGACCCTGCTGAGTGGAAGTTTGTGGGGACGCATTACGTGGGGAACGTTTTGGGTGTGGGACCCGCGCCTTACGACGACAGCATTTTTGTTCGTTACTTACCTTGGTTACCTTGCAGTGCGTGGATTAGGTGGAACTGCAGAGCAGCGTGCTCGTCGATCGTCGGTGATCGCATTGCTTGCCGTGCTCGAAATTCCCCTGGTGCACTTCAGCGTGGTTCTTTGGCGATCACTGCATCAGCGCGCAACAGTATTGAGCCCAGATGGTGACATCAAGATGGACGGTCTGATGTTGTTCACTTTGCTATTCGGAGTTTTTGGATTCACCGTGTTGTTTGCATGGTTGGTGTCGCATCGACAGCGCATCAAAGCAATGCAAGACGCTCAGCAAGTGACTGCGCTTGATGCCGCGGTCACCGAGCGATTGAACGAGGTTCAGGCATGAATCACGCCGGATTCATTATTGCTACGTACGGCATTACCTTTGGCGTCATTATTGGATTAGTTGCGTACACGATCAAGCAGGGACGTAACTTGTCTCAAACTGTTGCCGACAAGGACAAACCGTGGACTTAACGCCGCGCACGTCCTCGGACAATGCGCCTCTTGCTCCGCGTAAGCACAATCGCAAGTGGAAATATGTGGTCATGTTGGTCGTGGTCGTTTCGACTGGCGGTTTCATTGTCTCGCGATTCCTCACATCGGCAATTGACTTCTATTGCAATGTGGACGAAATTGGCAAGCGCGAGGGTTGTGAACCGAACCGCCGGCTTCGTGTTCAGGGCACTGTCGAACAAGATTCATTGAAATCGGATGCAGGTGGCACCACGTTTGTGCTGATATTCAACAATCAAAGCGTCGATGTGAGATACAACGGCGATCCTGGTGGAATCTTTCAAGAATGTATTCCTGTAGTTGCGCATGGTCAGCTGGTGGGCGACACCTTTGAAGCCAATCGAATTGAAGTGAAGCATTCAAATACGTACGCTGAGGCAAATCCGGATCGACTTGCGCAATCGAAAGCGGAAAAGTGTTCTTTGCTAGCGGGATAAATGGTGCGCTTGGACGCGCCTTTCTCTTGGTCGGCATTATTGGCTCGTTGTTTGGTGCAATTGCAGCAATTACTAGTGCTCGCCAACGTGATCAAGCCGTAGCAAAACTCGTCCCTCGATTTGCGATCTTGGTTTTTGCTGCAAGTTTGGGTGCATTCGCCGTTATGGAACGCGCAATGATTACCCGCGACTTTTCACTTGAGTACGTGCAAAAAGTTGGAAGTTATTCGACTCCTGCGGCATACAACTTTGCCGCAGTGTGGAGTGCGCTTGAAGGATCCATTTTGATGTGGGTACTAATTCTTGCGGGTTACACGCTCGGCGTGACGTATTGGTTACGTAAAAAAATGGATGATGTGCTATCGCGGTACGCACTTGGCGTCATGTTCATCGTTTCAATGTTTTTCTTTCTGCTCTCATTTGGTCCTGCAAATCCATTTGCAGCTGGTCCTGAAGGAGTACTTGACGGACCTGGTCCGAACCCGTTGCTGCAGAATCACTTACTCGTCATGTTTCACCCACCGCTGTTGTATTTGGGTTATGTAGGTATGACAGTTCCGTTCGCCTTTGCCATTGCGGCCCTGATCACTGGGCGATTGGGCGAAGGTTGGTTGCTGGCAACTCGCCGCTGGACACTGTTTGCTTGGGGTTTCCTCACCATTGGAATCATTCTTGGTTCGTGGTGGAGCTATGAAGTGTTGGGATGGAGCGGTGTGTGGGCGTGGGACCCAGTTGAAAACGCATCGTTCTTACCGTGGATAACCGCGACTGCATATATTCACTCGGTGTTGGTGCAAGAACGTCGAGGAATGTTGCGCGTGTGGAACCTCTCACTTCTTGTTGCAACGTTCAGCCTCACCATTCTGGGAACATTTCTCACTCGCTCTGGCGTGGTGAATAGCGTGCACGCGTTCAGTCAAAGTGCAATTGGGCCTTGGCTACTTGCGTTCTTCGCGGTGATCATCATTGTTTCCGTTGGTCTCATTGGATGGCGCGGAGATCGACTGCATTCACCAGGAAGTATTGATTCGCCGTTGTCTCGCGAAGGGGCGTTCCTTGCCAACAACGTGCTGTTCGCGGTCTTTGCTTTTGTGGTGCTACTGGGAACGGTGTTCCCATTAGTTGTCGAAGCACTGCAATCGCGAACCATCGTTGTTGGTGAACCGTTCTTCGACCAACTCACGATTCCCATCGGCATCACCATGCTCACCATCATGGCCATTGCTCCGGTATTGCCTTGGCGCAAGGCTTCTCAAGAACTGTTGTCGAAGCGACTGTTTTGGCCGGCGTGGAGCGGTGTTCTTGCACTTGCTGGGAGTGTGTGGGTTGGGGCAACTGGCCTAGCCCCACTGCTGACGTTTGGGCTCGGTGGATTTGCTGCTGGCTCAGCACTACGGCAAGTGGTGTTAGCCACGCGCAGGCAGGGCTTACGCGGATTGGTTGGCAGAGCTAATGGCGGAATGATTGTGCACCTGGGGGTCATCATCATCTCCGTTGCGCTTGCTGCATCGAATAGCTTCACTCACAGCCAGGAATTGAATTTGGAAGCGGGCAAGGTCGCATCATTTAGCGGTCACACATTTGAACTTGTTGATGTTGTCGAGGAGAAAACCGATCGCGCAACTGCAGTGAAGGCGTTGGTAAAGATTGATGGAGGTAAGGCATATGCGCCAGCAATTACGAAGTATGTCTTGCAAGGAATGAATGTTGGTACGCCTTCGGTAAAAACGGGACTTGCATACGACGTCTATCTCACGCTCGAACCACCTGTTCGACAAGATGAAAACAAGGCCCGAATCAAAGTGTTCATCAAGCCGTTGCTGTTATGGCTCTGGATTGGCGGTGGCCTCATGGCGCTTGGAACGGTGCTTGCGGCGTTCCCGGGGCGACGTCGTCGTAATCCAACCTCGCCAACTTCTGAAGATGACTTTGCGGCTGATCTATTGGTGATGCTGTGAGCGAGATGAGTTATTCCCGCAAGCGAGTTGCACCAATCGTTGCTTCAGTAGTTGGTGCAATGTTGATTGCGTTCTTATGGGTGCTGGTAACGGCAGAGCCGAACACGGCAGACGATGCGGATTCTCCGTTGCTTGGTCAACCAGCACCTTCAATTATTTCAACCACGGTTGATGATGAAGAGTTTGTTTTGGCCAACAGAAAGGGAAGTTGGGTGATTTTCAACTTCTTTAACTCAACGTGCGTTCCATGTGTTGCAGAGCATCCAGAACTTGTCGCATTTCATGAGCGTGAATTGAAGACGACAAACCCTGCCGAGTTGTACACCGTCATAAATGATGACAACGATGCTTCGGTTCGTGCATTCTTTTTGGAAAACGGGGGAGATTGGCAAAAGGTACGTGACCCGGATGGAGCCATTTCAGTTGCCTTCGGAGTTGCAAAAGTTCCTGAGACATGGGTGATTGACCCGAACGGATTTGTGAGGCTACGAATTGCGGGCATGCTGACGCCAGGTTTGCTTGATGATCAACTGTCTCAGCTGAAAGCGCAGTTTGGTTCGTGATGAAGACGACGTCTGTGCAAAACAAATGGTCATGGTTGCTCGTAGTCCTTTCTGCAGTTGCGTTGCTCGCGTTCGGAAGCACACGAGATTCGGGACCGCGCACGCAAGCTGATCGCATTGATGCCATAACAAAAGTTCTGGCGTGCCCTACGTGTTCGGGTGAGAGCGTGTATGTGTCCCGTGCGTCGGGTGCCGAAGCCATTCGCGCAGAGGTTGCGCGGCAGATTGCTGCTGGTCAGCGATCTGATGATGACATCATCGCCTACATCGAAGCACGATTCGGAAGTCGTGTGTTGCTGGTGCCTCGTTCAACCGGGCTTGATGCATTGATCTGGGTGCTTCCCGTTTTTGTGTTGGTCTGTGCAGTTGGAACGTTGGGGTTCGCGTTTCGTCGCTGGAAAGTGGTGGGCAGTGACTCAATTTCTGAAGAAGATGCGCAATTAGTTGAGCGTGCGCTTCGCGAAGATAGGTAACCCACGATGAACCCAGACGAACTAGCTCGCCTTGAAGAGGAGCGAAACTTCCTCCTCGATTCCCTGCGTGATCTTGAGCGAGAGCGGTCAGCGGGTGACATTGATGACGAAGACTATGCAACGCTGAAATCTGGGTACACACAACGAGCAGCCGATGTGTTGAAAGCAATTGAAGCTGGGCAATCAACGCTTAAGGAGCGTGCACCAAAATCGCGTGTACGAACCATTGTGGTTTCATTTGCAATTGTGGCCTTTGCATGTTTGGCAGGTTGGCTGGTGGCAGCACAGTCAGGTCAGCGACTGCCAGGGCAAACAAGTTCTGGTGGCATTGAAAATTCCACGGCGTCGTTGTTGTCTCAAGCACGAGCGATCAACTTCAGTGACCCTGAAAAGGCCATTGAGCTGTACAGCGAGGTGGTGAAACTTGACCCAGACAATGTTGAAGCGTTGACGTATCGGTCTTGGTTGATTGCGCTCATCGCGCGAGATGCCGCAGACGACATCAAGATTGTTGCGCTTGCAGCTGCAACGCAGGGTCTTGAAAGCGCAATTCAAATTGATCCCCAGTATCCAGACGCACATTGCTTTCTGGGAATTGTGCGGTTTCGATTAGCTGCAGATGCGGTTGGCGCGAAAGAACAATTGGATATTTGCGCTGCATCAAATCCTCCCGCCGAGGTGATGGGGTTTGTGTCCTCAATCATTGAAGAGGTCAACTCAGCGCTTGCTGGCTGAGTTATTCAAAGTGTGGAGGTGGCCAAGCATGACCAGCAGTGAACTGGCCATCAAGGCGATCAAGAATCCACACTGAACCTTTGCGTGACTCGCGAAAACCCCTCACTTCCATTCCGCGTCGCTCAAGTGCATCAATAATCTCGGGAATCACATCACCGTGACTGCACATCACCGCACCATCGGCAAGCGTGTGCATCCACTCAACGGTGCGACTGAAATCAACTCCCTCTGCAAGGAGGTCGTGTGGTGCAACGTGAAGTCCGGTTGCTCTACTCAACGGTTCTAGCGTTTGCATGCATCGCACGTATGGGCTCGAAAACAATGCGGTTGGATGAAGTGGCGCAATGGATTCGGCAATGACCTCTGCTTGACGCACGCCTACAGCAACAAGCGGGCGTAGAGAATCGTCGGTGTCCCACTGGCTTCGCTTGCCAGCCTTGGCGTGGCGCACCAAAAAAAGTGACATCAACACTGAATCTAGTGGGGAGTTGAGGCAAACTATCTACGAGGTACCTATGGGATTTTTTGATCGCAACAGAGAAGACGTTGTTAAGCGTGGATACGACGGAAATCGTCTACCAAGTGGACAGTATTTAACCGAGCGTTTTCCTGTGCTTCACGTTGGCGATGTTCCAACATATAAACCAGGCGAGTGGAACCTCAAAATTTTTGGTGCAGTGAACAACGAGTTCACGCTCACGTTCGATGAATTGAAGTCATTGCCGTCGACAACCTTGACCACCGACATTCATTGCGTGACGAAGTGGTCAAAATTTGACACGGTTTGGCGCGGCGTAAAAGTTCGCGATCTCTTCGAGCGCGCGGGTGTCAAACCTGAGGCCGGATATGTCATGGGCCACGCAGAATACGGATACACCGCAAACCTTCCACTTGCAGACATCATGCGCGACGAATCAATGGTGGTGTACGAGTACGAAGGTGAAGACATTGAACCCATTCACGGTGGTCCGGTGCGCTTACTCATTCCTCATTTGTATTTTTGGAAATCGCCCAAGTGGCTACGCGGACTCGAGCTTCGTGAAACCGATGCCCCGGGTTTCTGGGAGCAAAACGGTTATCACATGTATGGCGATCCGTTTTTAGAACAGCGCTTTTGGGGCGATTAGAACAAGACTAAATCGTGGTGGCACAAAACGTGTCGCCTTGAGGCAACGACGCTGATGTTTCGGGAGACGTGTCACCGTAAATTGCGGTAAGCATTCCTTTCACCATTCCACGATCGACTGCGCAAATAACTGGATGCTCAATTGCAACGTCGCCAAACGGGCAGTGGTTGTTCACAATGCGCAGTTGATTATTGCGTTGGTCGGTGTGTGCGGCAAAGCCGTGAGCAGTGAGTGCATCGGCAACTGCTTGCATGGCGGCGCGCAATGATTTGTGTCCTGCTGCAAGATCGTCACCTTGCATGCCAGCGGCCATTGCTTGACCGTATTGTTGACCAACTTCTTCTGCCATAGCTTCTGCTTTATCTGGCGGAAGTAATGCGAGGGTTTTTCCGAGAAGCGAAAGCACTAAGTCATCGCTTCGCACAGGAAAAGAAAGATTCGTGTCTGCTGCTGCGCGATACAACTTTGAAGGTCGACCAGCCCCGCCACGTTCATGTCGATCAACTGCTACTTCCAGGTATCCGCCAGCGGACAACTTGTCGAGATGATGTCGTGCGACGTTTGGATGAACATCAAATTTTTCTGCGACTTGGGCAGCAGTGACACCTGACTCACTTTCGCGAGCGAACAGGTACACAGCACGCCGAGTTGGATCGCCGAAGGCTGAGGTAATTGCCGATACCTGGGCGGTGAAGGATCCCGAGGTGAGGTTGGCAGACTTACTCGACACACAGGTATTGTACCTATGGCCATAGTGGAAATTATTGGAGCCCCATGTCAACCCCCACAACCGATCAGATCATTGAAGCTCTCCGCCCTGTAGAGGACCCAGAACTACACCGTTCCATTGTCGACCTAGGAATGGTGCGTGACGTAGAGGTGAAGGGAGGCGTAGTCAGTCTGACTGTGGTGCTCACCATTGCGGGATGTCCATTGCGCAATGAAATTCAGAATCGTGTAGGTACTGCGTTGCGTGCACTCGATGGCGTGAAAGAAGTTGCGTTGAACTTTGGAGTGATGAACGACGAAGAACGCGCAAAGGTGCGCGAAATGTTGCACGGCAACCCAGGTGCCACCGCTGGTTCGCAACCAGCACAAGGACACGCATCTGGTCGCGAAATTTCATTTGCACAACCTGGTTCAAAAACTCGACCAATCTTGGTGTCATCAGGCAAAGGCGGCGTTGGAAAATCAAGTGTGACCACCAATCTCGCCGTTGCACTTGCAGCGCAGGGTCACAAAGTGGGAATCGTAGATGCCGATATTTATGGCTATTCAATTCCACGCATGCTTGGCACTGATCGCGATCCGGTGGTGATCGACAACATGTTGCTGCCTCCGGAGCAGTGGGGTGTTCGTTGTATCAGCATCGGATACTTCGTTCCAGAAGGGCAAGCAGTGGTGTGGCGTGGGCCAATGTTGCACAAGGCACTCGAACAGTTCCTTACCGACGTGTATTGGGATGAGCCAGACTTCCTACTCATCGACATGCCGCCGGGAACTGGTGACATTGCATTGAGCCTGAGTCAGTATTTGCCGCGCGCGGAAGTATTGGTGGTGACGACACCGCAGGAAGCAGCGCAAAAGGTTGCCAAGTTGTCGGCTGCGATGGCTGCAAAAGTGAACCTTCCTGTTCGCGGAATCATCGAGAACATGTCTTGGTTTACTGGTGACGACGGGGTTCGCTACGAACTATTTGGCAGTGGCGGCGGACAATTATTGGCCGACGAACTTAATGTTCCGTTGCTCGCCCAAATTCCACTCATGTCTGCATTGCGTGAAGGTGGCGATGACGGAAGGCCAATTGCTGCTGTTGCTCCAAACAGCGAGATTGGTCAGATATTTGCTGCATTGGCAAAACGCATCGCAGAAGAAATGAAGCCGAAGAAAATTTTCAGCGCAGCGCTGAAAGTGAATTAGCCTGCAAGTACTTCACATAAACGAACGGAACAACAATGGAAATTCGCATCGGAATTCAACAATCAGTACGTGAACTCATGGTGGAGATTGACGACGAAAAGGCCCAAGCAAAAGCGAAGGAGGCTGCTGCGGCAGCGCTCACAGGCAAGACCGAGGTGTTTTCTTTGGTTGACAATCGTGGCCGCGAAGTCATCGTTGCTTCGGCGAAGCTTGCCTATGTGGAGTTTGGAGCACCTGAAGGCGTGCGCAAGCTCGGCTTTGGGAGCTGACGCTGCCACAGCTACTTGATCACCGCCTGCTCTTTGTAACGGGCAAAGGTGGAGTGGGCAAGACAACATTTGCAAGTGCTCTCGCCAGGTTTGCTGCGTCAACTGGTAAAAGGACACTGATTGTTGAAATGGACGATAAGGGTGCATTGGCGCGCTCATTGAACACGTCCGAATTGCAGTTTGTTGCCAAAGAGGTTTCGCCGAATCTGTTCGCGATGTCGATGAACACTGAGGATTCATTGCGCGAATACATCCGCTTATTTGTTAAGAATCCGCTTGTCAGTACGTTTGGACCTCTCGCAAAGATTCTTGATTTTGTTGCCAACGCCGCGCCTGGTGTAAAGGAAATTCTTGCTGTTGGTAAATTGTGTTGGGAAGTTCGTGAACGCAACTACGACATCGTCATCGTCGATGCTGAAGCTACCGGACACATTGTTGCTCAAGTTGATGCGCCTTCGATTCTGTCCAACTTGGTACAGGTTGGAGTTATTCGTGAACAGACGAAGTGGATGCAAGAAATTCTGCATGACCACGCAACTACTGGTGTCGTTATTGTGGCAACACCTGAAGAAATGCCGGTACTTGAAACCATGCAGCTTCTTGACACGCTGCAAAACACGACGAAGGTTGGTGTATCTGCGGTAGTAGCAAACCGGGTGCACGACGATGTAGTGCAGGGCGGTGATGTGGCGGTGTTTGATTTGCTGTGGCAGGCAGTGCAGTTGAACAACATGACAAAGGATGTTTCTGAAGCATTGCGCGCACCGATGCAACTACTCAATGTGGCAACCCAGCGACGCCAAAATGAAGTAGGCAACCTCGAACAGTTGGTTGCTCGGTCACGTCAAGGTGGAGTGATGTTCATGTCGGTGATGGACATAGAAACCCGCGACGCTGAAGTGGTTACTGCCATGACGCATGTATTAAAGGACGAGTTGCAATGAGCTCGCTGCGCACCGTTTTAGAAAGCGGTCGGCTTGTTGTGGTGACCGGAAGTGGTGGTGTTGGGAAAACAACGATGTCTGCTGCGCTCGGAGCATTTGCGGCCTCGCAGTACAACCGGCGTGTGCTTGTGCTCACCGTAGACCCAGCGCGCAGGCTTGCAGATGCTCTTGGTCTTGAGTCCTTCGGTAATGCAGTTGTGGAAATTGAACCGTCGGCTCTCGCGCGAGACGGAATGTCACCTGCAGGTCGCATGTTTGCCGCCATGATCGACACCAAGGCGAGTTGGGATGAATTGATCGAGCGCTGTGCCCCGAATGCCGATGTGCGCGACAAAGTGTTGTCAAACAAGTTGTATCGCAACCTAACCGAACGGTTTGTGCACAGTCATGACTACATCGCTATGGAACGGTTGTTTGAGGCTCAGCAGTCGCCGGACTTCGACTTGGTAATTGTGGATACTCCGCCATCACGTAATGCGCTTGATGTGTTGGATGCACCACGACGCATGAAAGAGTTCTTTGCTTCACGCTTGTTGAAATTGCTTACAACACAAGCGCAATCGCGACTGTTTTCGCTTGCCGCGAAACCGTTCTTCCTAGTGGCCGATCGTATTCTTGGTGCGCGTTTTCTTACCGACATCACTGAATTTTTTACATTGTTCCGAACGATGGAAGACGGTTTCGTAAAACGTGCGAATCAGGTGGAGGCTGTGTTGAAGCAGCACGATACGTCTTTCGTTGTGGTCACCACACTTGAGTCTGCGCCATTGCATGAGGCTGAATTTTTGATTGACGCATTGAGAGTGCGTGGGTATTCGCTGAACACCGTGATTGCAAACCGTGTGACTCCACAGGCTCTCGTTGCAGAGGCTGAGGCTGCCTTGAGCAGGCTGGAAATGTCGATACAGGACCCTTCGTTCGTGCAGGAAGTGGTGAAGGCCACCGAGGACGCAGAGCCGTCGGCAGAACAGATTTCACGGGTGGTGAGCACCATTTCCCGTAGGTCGGCTGAAGCGGTGCGCAAGGGTTTGGCGGAACAAGCCACGCTCGATGTCCTGTGCAATCGAAGTGCGGAATCGCAGGCTGAACTTTGCATTTGCGCAATACGTAGTGCCGAAATTACGAGGGCTACGGCACTCGTTGCTCTGGGTGAATCGATACACCCTGCTTAGGGCAGACTAGGTGCACGCTATGCCAACGCTTGCAGAACTCGCCCACGAACACACTGAACTTGAAACTGATGCGGTCAACCACTTAGGCGCACTGGTCTCAGAGTGGGGAATGCTCGCAGACTTCTGTTTCGCCGACATGTTGTTGTATCTGCCAATTGGTACCGATTCGTGGTTGATTGCAGCTCAAGTGCGTGCTGCAACCGGACAAACGTTGTATCACCAGGACTATGTGAATACTTGGGCAAGTGATTCTGAAAAAGTTTTGCTGTCACGCTGCTTATCAAGTGGTGAGATTTCTCAAGGTGAGATATTTGTTCAAGCGATTGGTGGTCCAGCAAACATGCTCACCATTCCCGTGCGTTATGACGGGAAGATCATCGCGGTGTTGTCTCGCGAATGGGTAACGGACACTGCTCGGCGAGCTGGCCAACTTGAATCCACGTACGCGGAAATTTTCGCAAAGCTTGCCGAAATGGTTGCGCAGGGCTTATTTCCGTTTGAAGGCCGCATCGCTGATGCAAGCGTTGCTCCGCGAGTAGGTGACGGCGCGATTGTTCTCGATGCCCAGACGCGTGTTCGGTACGCATCTCCAAACGCTGTGTCGGCTCTCCATAGGGTTGGTGTGAGTACCAATGCAATTGGACAGACACTCGCTGAACTTGGAGTTGCCGAGAGCGCTGCACGAAATGCGTACGAGCGCAGAGAACCGGTTATTGAGGAAATTGAACAAACCGCAGAAGTTACTTTGCTCACGCGAAGCATTCCATTGCTCGCTGCACGTGCTGGCGAAACCGAGGTGATCGGTGGAGTATTACTTCTGCGCGATGTCTCAGAGCTTCGTCGTAGAGATCGTTTGCTACTTACGAAAGACGCAACGATTCGCGAGATTCACCACCGTGTGAAGAACAACTTGCAGACCATCTCATCGTTACTTCGATTGCAAGCGAGGCGACTGGAATCTGTTGAAGCAAAAGAAGCGGTAGCCGAGTCGGTGCGTCGTATTCGCACGATTGCACTGGTTCACGAAACGCTGTCGCGAGAACCCGGTGAGGACATTGCGTTTATCGAAATCGTTCGACCTCTCTTGCGTCTCGTTGAGGAGGGATTGCAGTCCGCTGACCGACCGGTGCAGTTTGCGGTGAAGGGCGACGGCGGTCGCATGCCAGCAACGGTTGCAACGCCTCTGTCAGTGGTGATTCTTGAACTGCTGCAGAACGCAGTTGATCATGGATTCCCAGAGGGAAGCGCAGGTGGTTCGGTGCTTGTCACACTCAGCCACGATGATGATGCGTTGTACGTGCGTGTGTTGAACAACGGCATTG
Source organism: Ilumatobacteraceae bacterium (assembly GCA_023263465.1). GTDB lineage: Bacteria > Actinomycetota > Acidimicrobiia > Acidimicrobiales > Ilumatobacteraceae > UBA3006. The sequence goes on along the minus strand of JALQWV010000144.1, from coordinate 3,119 downwards.
GTCTGAGCCCGGACTTCGATTTCGCAAGTGCAACAGGCCTTGGACTTTCTATTGTGCGAACTCTGGTGACCACAGAACTCGCAGGAACTATTGCGATGCGCGCAGGAATGAAGAGTGACGGCGATGCCACGGGTATTGCGGGGATGACGGACGGTCAGGGGACCGTGGTCGACTTGCGAGTACCGATTACGAACTAGTTAAGCCGTTGCGCGTGCAGCGCGACGTGCAGCAGCCATCTTGCGGCGAATATCGCGGCGCTCATCTTCTGAAGTTCCACCCCAAATGCCACAGTCCTGGTTGGTTTCAATTGCAAATTCGAGGCATTCGGTTTTCACGGTGCACTCTCCACACACTGATTTAGCAGCGGTGATTTGTTGAAGCGCTTGACCGGTGCTTCCTACGGGAAAGAACAATTCAGGATCGGTGTCTCTGCACAGTGCTTCTTTGCGCCACGAATAATCTGCGGATCCGAGGGCAAGGCTTGTTGCGAGAATTGACACGGTAGTCACCTTTGAAGTTCATCTAGAGCCAGTAGGACGGTGTCACGATAGACACCGAGTGGGGCACTTTCAAGTGGAACAAGAAAATATTTTTATTTTTTTATTGTGACCATTTTGGCTGTACCCTTCGCCTGTGACCATTGCCCGTTGGGTGCCACATAATCGCAACAGCGCTCAAGCACGCGCGCAAGTCATGGCCCATCGAGGCGCCTCCGCAGTTGAACGCGAAAACACAACCGTGGCATTTACACGAGCTCGCGAGTTGAAGAGCGATGCTATTGAACTTGATGTTCGATTGTGCGCCTCAGGAGAAATGATTGTGCATCACAACCCAACGCTGTCTAGTGGAAAAGTGCTGGCAACATTAAACTTCGCTGACATTCCAGATCACGTTCCAACACTCGCCGAAGCGCTTGATGCGTGTGCAGGGATGTGGGTCAACATTGAAATCAAAAATGATCCGTCTGAACCAGACTTTGATCCAGATGACAAGTTGGCAACGCTCGTTGTTGACTATCTGCGCACCCGCGGCGCACCAGACCAGTGGCTGATTTCATCCTTTAGGCGCGAAACGGTTGATGTCGTGCATCGTTTGTGGCCAGAGTTGCCAACTGCATGGTTGGATATGACGGTTTCTGACCAAGACGCGGATGCGTTAGCCAAAGATTTGTTGAACTCCGGTCATCAGGCGTATCACCCATATGTGAAGACTCTCACGCGATCTGTAGTGGATGCTATGCATCGCAACGGTGTCGCCGTGAACACGTGGACGTGTGATGACCCAGTGCGGATGGCCGAGTTAGTGTCGTGGGGTATTGATGGCATCTGCACCAATGTGCCCGATATTGCACTCGGCGTTATTGCAAACGCCAAATAGTTTTAGAACTCGATTGTTGGTCGTACTAAGCGAAGTGCTTCGGGACAATGCTTGATGTCAATTGTCGTAGTGTCGCCCAAGTAGTCGCCATCCAATTGATAGGGAAATGGCGCAGGGAATTCAATCTTCACGTTTTCGACGTCGGTTGCAATGTCGATACCTGAAGAAGTTTCAAGCCCGCCACGACGCAATGCCGAGTACAGCGTCTTCAACATGAGTGGCGTGGTCATCTTGCGGAAGGTGACAACAACCAATTTCTTTTCCAATGACGCGGCTGATGACAAATGAATGGGGTGCTTGCCGACGAATGTGTACGGGTTGGTATTCAGCACAACTGAAAAGAAACCATTGGGGATTGCACGACCGTCAATGTTCATGGTGAAGTGCGGATACTTGCGGTCATAGGACTTAAACCACGAATGCAATGCTGAATATGCAAACAATGGTTGACCAACGAGACGTTTTAGCGATGAGCGACGCTCAACTTGTTCGACTACCGCGGCGTCGTAACCGATGCCAGCGTGAAAGGTGAAGTAGCGACCGTTTGCTTGCCCAAGACTGACGCGTTCAATTTCGTTGCGATCAATTCCTGCCATCAATTGGGTGAGCGCAACCATCGGGTCGTTGGCAATACCGAGCGTGCGAACAAATACGTTTGTCGAACCACCCGGCAACATGGCGAGGGCGGTGTCACTGCCGGCAAGGCCTGTGGCAATTTCGTTCAGGGTGCCGTCGCCACCAAAACCCACAACAGCGTCAAGCCCTCGGGAAGCCGCGTCTTGGGCAAACCGAGTGGCGTGGCCGCGTTCGTTCGTTTCCACCACCTGCACGTCGTGGTGCTTGGCGAGGTGCTCATGGACGAGCACGGTATTGCGGGGTGTGACGGACGACGCGAATGAGTTGACAATGAGGAGAATTCGCACGGGGAATGAATTTTATCGGTAAATCAGTCCGCACAGGGTTGGGTAAATCCAGTACTCATCGGTAACAATGGAGGGCATGAACATCGTCGTCTGCGTCAAGCAAATCCCTGATCCAGCCACCCCTGGAGCCCTCGATAGCTCCACCAACGCGTTGAAGCGGGACGGAAAACTCATTCTTGATGAGTCCGACGCATATGGCGTAGAGATGGCATTGCAACTCGCGGCAGCAAATGGTGGTGGCGATGTCAACATCGTGTCAATGGCTCCAAATGGTGAAATGTCCGGCATGCGCACTGCACTCGCAATGGGCGCTGCAAAGGGAGTGCTCATTAGCGATCCAGCACTTGCAGGTTCTGACGCACTCACCACTGCAAAAGTTCTGGCTGCAGCAATTCAAAAAATGGGCAGCGCAGACTTGATCATTGCGGCAACCGAGTCATCCGATGGATACACCGGAACCGTGCCAGAACAAGTAGCGGAAGTTCTTGGATTGCCATCAGTGACGTTCGCAAAGAAGCTCACCATTAACGGTTCGAGCTTGAAAGCAGATCGTCAGACAGAAGAAGGTTACGACGAAGTGGAATGCCCGCTTCCTGCAGTCATCAGTGTGACTGCTGGTGTTGTTGAACCGCGTTACCCAAGCTTCAAAGGCATCATGGCCGCAAAGTCAAAGCCAATTGACACCTTCACTGCAGGCGACCTCGGCGTAACGCCAACTGGTTGGGCTGGTGCAGGACAAAAAGTTGTTGCTGTGACACAAGCAGAAGCGCGTCAAGCCGGCGAAGTCATTGAAGATGACGGCAATGCATTTAACAAAAT
>JALQWV010000132.1 GCA_023263465.1 Ilumatobacteraceae bacterium | reverse complement strand
AGGTAAACAGTCTAATTTATGAATCGGAGTTTGCACGTCGCCAGCGGAGGAAGCCTTCCATAAAGGAATCCAGGTCTCCGTCGAGGACTCCAGCGATATTTCCGCTTTCAATTTCGGTGCGCACATCTTTCACCATTTGGTACGGCTGCATCACGTAACTGCGGATCTGGCTACCCCAACCCACTTGCGCTTGCTTGCCACCAATGCTGCGCAATTCATTCTCGCGTTCTTCTTCAATGCGTGCCGCAACCATGGTCTTCAATCGCTTCAACGCATTTTCACGGTTCTGCAATTGCGACCGCTCTTGCTGTGACGATGCAACAAGACCCGTTGGTTCGTGAATGAGCCGCACAGCAGAAGACGTTTTATTCACGTGTTGACCACCGGCACCCGAAGCGCGAAACACTTCCATGCGAATGTCTGCTTCGTTGATTTCAACATCAACTTCTTCAAGCACCGGCCAAATTTGCACGTTGGCAAAACTGGTCTGTCTGCGACCCTGGTTATCGAAGGGACTAATGCGCACGAGGCGATGGGTACCGCGCTCGGATGTGAGCAACCCGTAGGCGTATCTACCGCGCACCGTGAAGTCGGCGGACAAAATTCCCGCCTCCGTGCCCTCGGAGACGTCACCAATTTCAATGTCAAAGCCTTTTCGCTCTGCCCAGCGAGTAAACATACGCAACAGCATCTCGCTCCAGTCTTGAGCGTCAACGCCACCATCTTTAGCATTGATTTGCACGATGGCGTCTGCTTCATCGTGAACTCCCGTAAACAAACTGCGCAACTCAAGTGCATCCAGCTGCGTACGTGCTTGAGAAATGCCGCGCTCCAAATCTGGTTCTTGGCTTTCGTCGTCAATTTCTCTCGCCATCTCATGCAGCACTTCAAGATCTTCAATTGATCCCGCCAATGCAGCGAACTCTTCCAAGTCTGATTTCAGATTTGAGTATTCCGAATTGACTTTCTTTGCATGCTCTTGGTCATCCCATAAGTCGGGACGAGCCACTTCTATTTCAAGCTCTGCGATTCGCACACGGCTAGCTTCCACTTTCAAATACACCGAAGCTTCGTCTACTCGACGTCGGACTTCAGTGAGGTCGTTTGAGAAATCGCGCATGACAGTTGCCTATTCGGTAGTGCGATTAATCGCGCCCGTGGCACATCTTAAATTTTTTGCCCGATCCACATGGGCAAGGAGCATTTCGCGGTGTGAGAGACCAGTCATCTGCAGATTTCACCACGGTTTTCTGTGCAACGGGTGCTGCGGGAACTGGTGGCGCTAACGGATCGGCAGTTGCACCTGCAAAACCACCCTGCGTTTCAGCATCATATGAAGACTCTTGAATGTTTTGCACCTGAATGGCTGGCGCATCGTTTTTTACCACTTGAACGTGCATCACATACTTCACAAAGTCCTGTGCAATGCCCTTCATGAGCGCGCCGAACATTTCAAAGCCTTCACGCTGCCATTCAGTAAGCGGATCTTTTTGCCCCATCGCACGAAGGTTGATTCCTTCTTGCAAGTAATCCATTTCTTCGAGATGTTCGCGCCAGCGCTGATCAATGATGCGCAACATCACCTGGCGCTCAACTTCGCGCATGGTCTGTTCGCCCATTTCAACTTCGCGTTGGGCGTAGTAGCGAGAGGCGTCAGCCATTACATGGTCATACATGTCATCGGTAGAGCCGCAGTTTGCAAGCGACGCTTCAGTCACGGTGGTTGGCCAGAATGAGACCAACTCGCGAGCAAGCCCTTCCAAGTCCCACTCGTCTGAGGCATCGGAAACACAATGGCTGTCGATGAGTGAGTCAACAGCGTCAGCCAAGTACTCCATGGCCGCAATCTTCAGATCAAGTCCTTCGAGAATTTGATCACGGCGCTGATAAATGATCTTGCGCTGTTCGTTCATCACTTCGTCGTACTTCAAAACGTTCTTGCGAATCTCTCCGTTGCGCTGCTCTACCGTGCTTTGCGCGCGTTCAATTGCTTTGGTGACCATTTTTGCTTCAATGGCTTCATCATCAGGAAGCGCTTTACCCATGACCCAACTAAGAGCACCGGTTGCAAACAATCGCATGAGTTCGTCATCAAGACTGAGATAGAAGCGGCTTTCTCCCGGGTCGCCTTGACGCCCTGCACGACCGCGCAACTGATTGTCAATACGACGCGATTCGTGGCGTTCGGTTCCAAGCACGTACAAGCCGCCCACTGCACGAACTTTTTCACCTTCTGCTTTGCACTGCGTGACGAAAGATGCAAGCACGTCTTTGTATCGAGCTTGTGCAGCACTTCGAGCGTTGCGATACTCCTCTGGCATCTGAGCAAGTGGCATTGTCAATTCAAATTCGTCCTTCAAAACATCTTCGGCGTGCCCTTCACTGAGCACCTGCTGACGCGCGAGGCCTTCTGGGTTACCGCCCAGCAAGATGTCAACTCCTCGACCAGCCATGTTGGTTGCAACAGTGACTGCACCTAAGCGACCTGCTTGCGCGACGATATGAGCCTCACGGGTATGTTGCTTTGCGTTCAGCACTTCGTGCTTAATGCCACGTTTGTCTAGCAATCGCGAAAGCAATTCGCTCTTTTCAACGCTGACTGTTCCAACGAGAATCGGTTGACCGAGTTTGTGCTTTTCTTCAATGTCTTGCACCACTGCCGAAAACTTTGCTTGCTCAGACTTGTAGATGAGATCAGCCTGATCTACACGAATCATTTCACGATTCGTTGGAATTGGTACAACTGCAAGGTTGTACGTGTTCATCAATTCAGCAGCCTCCGTCTGAGCTGTTCCTGTCATTCCTGCGAGCTTGTTGTACATGCGGAAATAGTTCTGCAACGTGACAGTGGCAAGGGTTTGGTTCTCTTCCTTGATCTTTACGCCTTCTTTAGCCTCGACAGCCTGGTGAATGCCCTCGCTCCAACGGCGACCTTCAAGAATTCGACCTGTGAATTCGTCAACGATCTTTACTTCACCGTCTTGAACGATGTAGTCCTTGTCACGGTGATACAGAACTGCGGCCTTCAGTGCAACTTGTAATTGGTGCACCAAGTTCTGCTGCACTTCGTCATACAAATTGTCAATTCCTAGTTGCTGCTCCACCTTTTCTATGCCCGACTCAGTTGGAACCACAATTCGCTTGTCTTCCTCAACTTCGTAATCAATGTCGCGCGTAAGTGAGCGCACAATTGACGCGAATCGGTAATACATCTTCGCCGCATCGGCGATGCGTCCAGAAATAATGAGTGGCGTACGTGCCTCGTCAATGAGAATGGAGTCAACTTCGTCAACAATCGCAAAATGATGTCCGCGTTGCACTTTTTCGTCTTTCGTGGCTGCCATGTTGTCACGCAAGTAGTCGAAACCAAATTCGTTGTTCGTGCCATACGTAATGTCTGCCGCATAGTCGCGACGCTTTTCCTCTGGCGATGTACGAACTCCTGGAATGACGAGACCCACTTCAAGGCCCATCCAACGATGAATTCGACCCATCCACTCGGCGTGAAACCGTGCCAAATAGTCGTTCACGGTGATGACGTGAACGCCCTTTCCTGATAGTGCGTTTAAATACGCTGGCAAAGTAGACACCAGTGTCTTACCTTCGCCGGTTCGCATTTCAGGAATCCAACCGGCATGCAAGGCGGCACCTCCCATGAGCTGCACGTCAAAGTGTCGCTGTCCGATTACACGCGATGACGCCTCGCGCACAACCGCGAACGCTTCCACCATCAAGTCATCAACATCTTCGCCACGCTCGAGGCGCTGGCGGAATTCTGCAGTCTTGCCTTGCAAGGCGGCATCGGAAAGTTGTTTCAGCTCGGGTTCAAAAGCATTGATATCTGGCACCAGCGAAGCAAGTGCCTTGACCTTTTTGCCTTCACCGGCACGAAGAATGCGATCGAGTAGTGCCATGCAACCAACAATGCTACCTGCGCGGTGCTGGGGCTGGAGTGGAGGCCACGGCAGCACAGATCACGCTCGCAGCACCCGCTTGGTAGAGCGCGCGCTGTGCGCTTCGCATCGTTGCGCCAGTTGTCACAACATCATCAACAACGAGAACCGTAATTGGAGTGTTCATCGATCGAGCACGAAGCGAAATGCCAATCAACCGATTTTCCCGACTCTTCCCCGTTTGATGTCCAACGGTTTCACGTATCAGTAATTTACGAACGGGAATACCCAATAATCGCCCAATCAATCGCGCAAGTGTCTCAGCTTGGTCGTGCCCGCGTGCGATGCGTCGCTCGCAAGTTGTTGGCACCCACGTCACCACATCAACACTGTTAATTTCTGCTGTTTTGCGCAAAATTGAAACAAGATGATCGGCAAACAAGGTGGCAAGAGTCCGATGATTTTGGTACTTAAACGCCAGCATCAAATCACGCACGAGCCCGTCGTAAGAAAGCGCAACAATTGCGTCGCTACAGTTCGGCGTTGGACATAATGCGATCTTGGACGCACAGTGTTCACACGTTGTACGTGCCAACTGTCCACATCCTGCACAACGATAAGAAAACAAACCCAAACTCCTCATCCCCGAGTACTACGGTTAGACAATGCCCAATTACTTCATTGCGCCGTTGCGCGATCGGCCCGTGCAACGACTCACACGATGTGTAGGCGGATTAGTCCTGTTCGGAATTGGTGTCGGAATGCAAAAACAAGGACATATGGGGCTTGCGCCATGGGACGTTTTTCACGATGGACTAAGTAAACAAATCAATTGGCCTTTTGGCCGCGCGCTTATCCTCACCAGTTTTTTGGTGCTCTTCTTGTGGATCCCACTTCGTCAAAAACCAGGCATCGGCACCCTGTTGAACGCTGTCCAAATCGGTCTTGTCGCCGGCGTAGTCATTGACATTATTCCGCGTGCCGAATATTTACCATCGCGCATCGCCCTCATGCTTGGTGGCATCGTGATTTTAGGAATTGGTTCAGGAATGTACATCGGCGCTGGACTCGGACCAGGGCCACGCGATGGATTGTTTACCGGACTTGCTGAGCGCGGCATCAAGGTAAGCCGCGCGCGCACCTTTGTTGAAGTATCGGTGCTCATCGTCGGATTCGCACTTGGCGGTTCGGTCGGAGTCGGAACGCTCGTATTTGCGTTTGGAATCGGACCAATTGTTGCTCGGACGCTCCCCTTGCTGCACCTTCAACCGCTCATTCCGAGCACCCAATATGAGCAGTGGGGCGAATAGCGATTTAGTAGCGGTATGCCTCTGGCTTGAATGGACCACTTGGTGGTATGCCAAGGTATTCGGCTTGCTCGTCAGTCATCTTTGTCAACACAGCTCCAAGTGCATCAAGGTGCAATGAGGCAACTTTTTCGTCGAGGTGCTTGGGTAACACGTATACACCAAGTGGATATTTATCAAGATTGCCGAACAGTTCCATTTGCGCAATGACTTGGTTCGAGAACGAACAGCTCATAACGAAGCTCGGGTGGCCGGTTGCGCAACCAAGATTGACCAAACGACCTTCCGCCAACACGATGACAGCGTGACCATCTGGAAAGGTCCATAGGTCTGTTCCAGCCTTGAGCTCGTCGCGAATTGCACCGCTGCGCGCCAGACCAGCCATGTCAATTTCGTTATCAAAGTGGCCAATGTTGCACACAATTGCGTTGTGCTTCATGCGGGACATGTGATCAACGGTGACAATCGCTTCATTGCCCGTTGCCGTTACAAACACATCGGCAGTTGACACCATGTTTTCAAGCGTGTCGACCTGGTAGCCCTCCATCGCCGCCTGCAATGCATTAATCGGGTCAATCTCGGTGACGATTACTCGGGCGCCCTGTCCGCGAAGACTTTGTGCGCAGCCCTTACCTACGTCGCCATAACCACACACAACCGCAGTTTTTCCCGCAAGCATTACGTCAGTCGCGCGGTTAATTGCATCAATGAGCGAGTGTCGGCAACCGTACAAGTTGTCAAACTTGGACTTGGTCACACTGTCGTTCACGTTGATTGCTGGGAACAATAATTCACCCTTTTCGGCCATCTTGTACAAGCGCTTTACGCCTGTTGTGGTTTCTTCAGTAACACCCTTAATGCCTTTTGACATCACAGTCCACTTTTTCGGATCGGTCTTCAACGTGCGCTGAAGTAGTCCGAGAACAATTGCTAATTCTGGGTTTGATGCAGATGTCGGGTCTGGAACAACTCCTGTTGCTTCGTACTCCACACCCTTGTGCAACAACATGGTTGCATCGCCAC
>JALQWV010000037.1 GCA_023263465.1 Ilumatobacteraceae bacterium | reverse complement strand
GGCGGCTACGACGCGGTGTATTTCTTCGGAGGAAAAGTGAATTCCGAACTTGAATCGCGTCCTGAAACGTGGGCAAAGCTTTCACAACACTTCTTTGAAACATTTCCTCAACTTGAAGGAGTTCGCTTCTCTCATGCTTGGGGCGGCGCAATCGACACCTGCAGTCGCTATAGCGTGTTTTGGGGGCAGGCTATGCGCGACCGTGTTGCCTATGCGATTGGATACACCGGCTTAGGCGTTGCCAGTTCTCGATTCGGTGCTGAAGTCATGCTCGACATGATTGACGGTCGCAAAACTCCTGCAACGCAGACGCAATTCGTGCAGAGCAAACCTTTGCCGTTTCCACCTGAGCCGTTCCGATTTATTGGCATTCAGACCACACGCTGGGCTCTGAACCGCGAAGACAAGACGGGAAAGCGAAACCTCTGGCTTCGCAGCCTTGACCGATTGGGTCTTGGCTTCGATTCATAAACCCTTTGCCCCTAGCCTGAACGCATGGCGCAAGCAGGATTCACTTCGGTAGAACACGTTCGAGCGGCACTCGCCGAACAGAACTACCTGGCCGAAGAAGGACTCACCACCGCCGTGTACTTAGCGCTCACGTTGAAGCGACCCCTGCTCCTTGAAGGTGAAGCTGGCGTTGGCAAAACCGAACTTGCCAAAGTGATCGCGGCAATGACTGGTGGCGAACTTATTCGCCTGCAGTGCTATGAAGGAATTGACGCGGCTCAAGCCGTTTATGACTGGGATTACTCGCGCCAACTGTTGCACCTGCGTGCTGCGGAAGCCAGCGGCGAAGCAACCGCTAAGAAGGCAAACGAACTGGAGAGCGAGTTGTACAGCGAGCGCTTTCTCATCAAGCGTGCTCTACTGCGCGCACTTGAACAACGTGACACTCCGGCGGTGTTGCTCATTGACGAAATTGATCGTGCCGACGATGAGTTTGAAGCATATTTGCTGGAAATTCTTTCCGACTTCCAAGTAACCGTTCCCGAATTAGGAACATTTAAGGCCGCTACTCCACCAATCGTGATTCTTACATCAAACCGCACGCGGGATGTACACGATGCATTGAAGCGCCGCTGCTTGTACCACTGGGTCGATCATCCAAGTTTTGATCGTGAAGTGGCAATCGTGCGGCTACGCGTTCCACAAATTGCCGAATCACTTGCCAAGCAAGTTGCAGCAGCGGTGGAACACATGCGCTCACTCAATTTGTATAAGCCACCTGGGGTTGCTGAAACCATTGACTGGGCAACCGCTCTCGCCCAACTTGGCGCTCGCGAACTGAATGAATCGGTCGTTTCGGCAACGCTTGGAACCGTTTTGAAATACCGCGAGGACCACGACCGCGTGCGCGAGCAAGGCATCGGTCAAATTGTTGCCCAAGCGTTTGATCGCGGTCTGTTGCACGGATAATTCATGACCACTGCTGTTTCCTCTTCGCCAGAAGAAATGGCAGTGTCATTTGCGCGAGTTTTGCGTGGCGTCGGTCTACAAGTGCCTCTCGATTCGGTGCTGACATTTGTTCATGCCCTCAACGTGGTGTCGCTTGAATCGCGTAATGACGTGTTCTGGGCTGGTCGCAGCACATTGGTGCGCAGACCAGAAGATCATCAGCTGTTTGATCGAGCGTTTGCCGTGTTTTGGGAACACCGCTCAAGCGTTGACACCAATGAAGAACTCCCTCCAGAGAAGATCTCGCTGCTCATTGATGATGAGACCGAAACCGATCCACATGTTGGCGAATACGACTCAAACCCAGCGATTCATCTGCGTTTTTCTGCTTCAGAAGCACTCCGTAAAAAAGATTTCGCGCAATACAACGATTCAGAACTTGCCGAAGCACAACGCCTCATGCAGGCACTACGGTTTGCGGGCCCACCTCGACGATCGCTTCGGTTGACGAGCGCAAAGAGAAACGGTTCGCGTCACGATTTACGTCGCACGGTTCGCGCGTCCATTAGTCATGGCGGCGAGCCCATGCAATTGCATTGGAGGCAACCAAGCGATCGCTTGCGCCGCATTGTGGTGTTGCTCGATATTTCAGGAAGCATGGAGCCATACGCGCGAGCACTGCTTCGCTTCATGCATGCAGCGGTTGCTGGCAGACAACGTGTGGAGGCATTTGCGTTCAGCACTCGGCTCACTCGGCTGACGAAAGAATTGCGCAGCCGCGACCCAGACAAGGCAATTAAACGCGCAGCAGAACAAGTCCCCGACTGGAGCGGCGGAACACGGCTTGGCGAAAGCCTGCGCAAATTCAATGACACGTGGGGCGTGCGCGGAATGGCACGAGGCGCAATAGTGATTGTGCTTTCTGATGGTTGGGACAGAGGAAACCCAGAACTCTTGGGTGAACAGATGAAACGCCTGCAACACGTGTCGCACCGACTGATCTGGGTAAACCCACTGAAAGTCACGCCTGGATATGCGCCGCTTGCCAAGGGCATGGCTGCCGCGCTTCCCTACATCGATGAATTCGTTGAAGGTCACTCTCTTGAAGCCATGGAACGCCTCACTCGCGTTATTTCTGCCGATTAACTGGAACAATGCGCGAACTGCTGAACGACATCGACCGCTGGAAGGCGGCGGGCAAACAGATTGCTCTCGCGCGCGTGGTTGACATTGAAGGCTCGGGCCCTCGCGACCCCGGTGCTGCAATGGCCGTAAACGAAGATGGCGAAGTCATCGGTTCGGTAAGTGGCGGTTGCGTTGAGGGAGCAGTGGTTGCCGAGGCACTTGCCATATTGAATGGCGACAAGCAACC
>JALQWV010000009.1 GCA_023263465.1 Ilumatobacteraceae bacterium | reverse complement strand
GTCAAGTATGAATACGCACCCAGACACCAAAATTCACAACCGCCGTTGGATCATCTTGCTGGTGCTCTGCATCAGCCTTTTCATGGTCGTTGTCGACAACCTGATTATCAACGTTGCACTTCCCACACTGTCGCGCGAACTTGGTGCGTCAACGAGTGGTCTGCAATGGATCGTTGACTCATATGCATTGGTGTTTTCCTGTTTGCTCTTGGCATTCGGTGGCCTTGGTGATCGTTTTGGACGCAAAGGTGCGATTCAGATTGGGTTAATTGCGTTCATGGCATGTTCGGTATGGGCATCATTTGCAACATCAACAACAACGCTGATCCTTGCGCGTGGAGCAATGGGTATCGGCGCAGCAGCAGTCTTTCCAGCAACACTTGCCATTCTGATTGATGTCTTTCGAGATCCCGTTGAACGCGCAAAAGCGATTGGTGTGTGGTCTGCGGTTTCGGGAATGGCGGTTGCCTTTGGACCAATTTCAGGAGGATTTCTTCTTGAGCACTTTTACTGGGGGTCGGTGTTCCTCGTCAATGTTCCGATCGTGATCATTGCCCTCGTCCTTGGCGCAGTGTTCATTCCGACGTCAAAAGACCCGAACCCACACGGACTCGATTTTCCTGGACTCGGATTATCAATCGCCATGGTGGGGCTGCTGGTGTACACCGTTATCGAAGGACCACATCGCGGATGGACGAGTACTGCAACTCTTTCGTCATTTGCTGGCTCACTCGTCTTGCTCTTTGAATTTATTAAACGTGAACTCTCGACGAGTGAACCTTTACTAGATGTGCGCGTGTTTAGAAATGCACGACTCTCAGCAGCAACAGGGTCAATTGGCATCGCATTCTTCGTACTGTTCGGGTTTACATTCCTGGTGACGCAGTACTTTCAATTTGTGCGCGGCTACAGCACGTTGTCGGCCGGCGTGCATACGTTGCCATTTGCAATTGGTGCTGGTGTAACTGCGCCGATTGCTGCTCGATTGGCATTGAAGTTTGGAACAAAGCGAATTGTTGCCCTTGGTCTCACCAACATGGCAGTTGGTTTGATCATCATTGGCACAGCAGAGGCAGACACGGCCTACTTTGGCCCTGTCATCGTCAGCATGTTGTTCCTTGCAAACGGACTTGCTCTTGTTACTTCGCCGGCTACTGATGCGGTGATGGGCGAGTTGCCACGTGAAAAAGCTGGTATCGGTTCTGCAGTTAACGATGTCAGTCGAGAAATTGGTGGCACGCTCGGTGTCGCTATTAGCGGATCGGTATTTGCCTCGTTGTATGGACCAAAAATTGGTGAGCTGCTTGCCAAGTTCAATATGTCCGACGATGCAGTGGCGTTGGCAAAAGAGTCTGCTGGAGCCGGATTTGCGGTGGCCGAAAGGTCACCCACTCCTGAAGCTGTAGCGGCGGTGCGTCAAGCAGTTAGCGAAGCCTTTATGCACGGTTTCCATACGGCCTGCTTTACCGGCGCAGGAGTTGCTCTTTTTGGTGCACTGTTTGCCTTGAAGTTTCTGCCAGCCCGCCGTGCCACAGTTTCCGAGTAAGTAACTTCACCTCTGGAGGCTTTACCGTTTGGGGTAAGGGCTACTAGCCTGAATTTCCTTACAGAGGCAATCAAAGGGGAAAGCCGACATGGCGAGAATCGTAAAAGCAGCACTGTTGCAGACCGATTGGACTGGCGACAAAGAATCGATGATCGATAAGCACGAGGCAGCAGCCCGTGAAGCCGCGAAGCAAGGTGCACAAATCATGTGCTTCCAGGAATTGTTTTATGGTCCTTACTTCTGTCAAGAACAGGACCCGAAGTATTTTTCGTACACGGAACCAATTCCAGACGGCCCAACTACAAAGCGCTTCCAGGCGCTCGCAAAAGAGCTGAATATGGTGCTTGTGTTGCCAATGTATGAAATTGTGCAGCCGGGTTTGTATTACAACACCGCAGCAGTAATTGACGCCGATGGTCGCTATTTGGGCAAGTACCGTAAACAGCACATCCCACAGGTGCCTGGGTTTTGGGAAAAGTACTACTTCACACCGGGAACCCATGGTTACCCAGTGTTCGACACCGCAGTTGGCAAAGTTGGCGTGTACATCTGTTACGACCGCCACTTCCCAGAAGGTTGGCGCGCACTTGGCCTCAACGGCGCAGAAATTGTATTCAACCCATCGGCAACGAGCCGCGGTTTGTCTGAGTACATCTGGCGCGTAGAGCAACCGGCTTCGGCAGTAGCCAACATGTACTACGTCGGTGCAATCAATCGCGTAGGTATCGAAAAAGACATGGGAGCAAACGACTTCTACGGCCAGAGCTACTTCGTAGACCCAGAAGGCAAGTTTGTTGGTGAAGTTGGCGATCCGTTTAAGCACGAACTCATCGTTCGCGATTTGGACATGGACAAGATCCGCATGGTGCGCGATCGTTGGCCGTTCTACCGCGATCGTCGTCCAGACGCATACCACGAAATTTCAGAGCGTTAACAATCACATCGAGTCATTGGGGGAAACATGGCACG
>JALQWV010000205.1 GCA_023263465.1 Ilumatobacteraceae bacterium | reverse complement strand
GTAATGTATGGTAACCCTGAAACCACTCCGGGTGGTCGAGCGCTCAAATTCTGGGCGAGCGTTCGTTTAGAGGTGCGAAAAGGTGACGCAATTAAAATTGGCACTGAACAAGTGGGTACGCGCACCAAGGTGAAAGTCCTGCCGAGCGTGCTCGGTCGAGCATACGGTCGGTGCGTCGCTCCGACATTGAACCCAAGTCAGCAAGTGCAATGGCAAGAAAGTCCAACACATAAGCAACAGGTGCGCCGTGGAAGTTTCCGTTTGAACTCACCTCACCATTGGGCAGCACCACTGGGTTGTCAATCGTTGCGGCAAGTTCGCGATCGGCAACCGTTGCTGCCCACGAAATGGTGTCGCGAACAGCACCAGTTACTTGTGGCGCACAACGCAACGAATACGCATCTTGCACTCGGTCGTCATCATTCACGTGCGAAGCAACAATTGGCGACCCCTGCAATGCGGCAAACATTCGAGTAGCACTCACGGTTTGTCCTGGGTGCGGACGCAAGGCCTCGTGAAGTTCTGCTCTAAACACCGCATCGGTTCCTAATTGCGCCTCAACGCTCATCGCAGCAATGATGTCAATAGAGTCACAAATCTGATGTGCATCAGCAATAGCCAACAGCAACATGCCTAGCATGCCGTCGGTGCCATTAATAAGCGCGAGCCCCTCTTTTTCTTGTAATTCAATGGGTGCAATCCCGGCTTCAGCAAGCAACTCGGGAACTGGTCGTTGCACACCGTTTATATCAACTGCTTCGCCTTCACCCATTAATACGAGTGCACAATGCGAGAGAGGCGCTAGGTCACCGCTGCAACCAAGTGACCCAAACTCGCGGACCAACGGCGTGATACCTGCGTTCAACAGTGCAGCCATGGTGGTTGCAACAACTGGTCGTACACCTGTGCGACCAGACGCAAGAGTCTTTATACGCAAGGCCATGAGTGCACGAACCACTTCGCGTTCTACCGGTGCGCCTACACCTGCTGCATGTGAACGAATAAGTGAGCGCTGCAATTGTGCGCGCTGTTCAACAGAAACGTACCTATTAGCCAACGCGCCAAAGCCAGTCGACACTCCATAAACAGGCTGTGATGACCTAACGAGTGCATCAATATGAGCGCGCGATGCAGCCATGGCTGAAAGTGCGGTGTCAGAGAGTTTTACCACTGCGCTGTGGCGCGCAATTTCCAAAACGTCTGAAGCAGACATTCCTTGATTGCTGATGATTACTTCTTTTTGCATGACAGCAATCTACTTCAGCGATTGAGCATGAAATATGGTGAAATTTCCTGACCGATGACTAAGACAAGAGCCGACTCGCTGGCTACGATTATTGGCATGATCGCAGTTGTATGGCATTACTGGTTGGGTCTTGTGTTGTTGGTCGTTGGCGGACTCGCCGTTGTCAACTTGATCGTTGGATACGTGGCCAAAGTGACCATGACGAAGTATCCAAACCGTAAACAACGCAAAGCGCAGAAATAATCCTGCGGGGCTGATGCCTTCGCTCACTGATTCTGCTCGCGAATTACCTTTCGTTAACGAGCTGCTTTCACGTTGTACTTTTCCGCTTTCAAACACCGCCGTTGACTGTGCGGTTTCAGGGGGAGCCGACTCCGTCGCACTACTGGTGTTGGCATGTGCTGCCAACTTAAAGGTCACAGCGTGGCACATTGACCACGGTTTGCGAGAAGGCTCGCATACGGAAGCTGCGTTGGTTGCACAACTTGCAACACAACTTGGTGCGCGTTTTGAATCGCGAACAGTATCGGTAGAGCATGGTGCGAATACCGAGGCCCGTGCACGCGAAGCCCGATATGCCGTGCTCCCACCTGGTGTTATGACCGGTCACACTGCAGACGACCAAGCCGAAACCATTCTCATTAATCTGCTTCGAGGTTCGGGAACACGTGGTCTTGCAGGAATGCAACCAACAGCACAACGACCATTGCTACACATTCGCCGAAGTGAAACCGAGCAGCTATGCCACTCACTGGGAATTGCAATGTTTTACGACCCTTCGAATGACGACGAGCGATATCAGCGCAATCGCATTCGACATGAAGTGCTGCCATTGCTGGAATCCCTAGCAAAGCGCGACTTGGTTCCGGTACTAACGCGTCAAGCAGACCTACTTCGTGATGACGATGACTTATTGAATGAACTAGCCAGTGCACTCGACCCAACTGATGCAGTCGCATTAGCAAGTGCTCCGATTGCGTTGTCTCGCCGAGCAATTCGGTCATGGCTCACCAACCCGCTTGTTCCCGACAGTGCAACGGTTGAGCGAGTGCTCGGCGTTGCTCGAGGAAGCACCCTCGCTTGTGACATTGGACTTGGTCGCCAGGTACGCCGCAGCCAACAACGATTACGAATTACCGAGCCGGAAACCTCCAAATAAAACGGGTTTTCTGAAACATCGAGGGTTTTTGTTGGTGTATCGTCTCGCCTGATGTTGAACGCAAGCCAAATTCGCGCAAAGGAAAGTCGCTAATGCCACCAAAACTTCGGGGCAAGTGGGCCCTTGGGATTACCCCACGAAACCTCACGTGGATTATTAAAGACAAACTCGCCATCTGCGAGCGTCCAGGCGGTTTTGGCGCCAATCACCGCCGCGTTCGC
>JALQWV010000174.1 GCA_023263465.1 Ilumatobacteraceae bacterium | reverse complement strand
ACACCAATAGGACCAGTAAACCGTTTGCGAACCAAGTTGATGGTGTCGCTCACTGCTTGAGGCTGAGTGTGCATCACATTGACGACATCAATGCCTGTAACGGGGATGAAATCAATAATCGTTTCAAGTGGAGACTCATGTGCGAGATTGAAGCTGACGATCTTGCCGCTCTCACTTCGTCGAGCCGAAAGACCAAACCACACAGGCAATCCTGTTGATTGCGCTGCAGCGAGAGCAAGTGGTGTTCGATTTTCTTCGTACATCATTTCAAGCATGATGTGATCCACGCCTCCCTCTTTTAACAATTGCGCTAGTTCGTGAAATGACTCAGCCATTTGGGCAGGAGGTGGAGTGCGCTCAGGGTCAACTAAGTCAGTGCCTGGAATGTGAGGAACCATGTGTGAAAGTGATCCACCCACAACAATGTTTCGTCCTGTTGGAGCTTGCTCTTTTGCGCGCAAGGCTGCATCTACAGCAGTTTTGACGATGTCTTTCACCTTGGTTCCGTACCCAGCGGGTGTAAGCATCATTGAGTTTGCTGCATATGTGTTGGTGGTAATGACATCGCTGCCGGCGTGGATGTAGTCAAGATGAATTTGAGTGAGTAACTCAGCGTTGCCCAGCGTGGCAGGACCGCACCAGGCTTCGGGGCTCATTTCCACTCCGCGACGTTGCAACTCGGTTCCCGTTGCGCCATCAAGAATGATGATTTCACCAGCATGAATACGCTTTGTCAGTTGCTTGTAAGTCATAATTAGCCTCTCCTCGTGCTTGCCGCAACGAGACCTAATAAGACAAAAACGCTTCCGGCGATATAGCGCTGAACAAAGGGCAATGATTTCCCTCGAAGCAAAGGAGTACGTAGCGCGCTTGCCAAGATTGCATATAAACCGTCTGACAGTAAGCCAAGCATGACAAACAGAGAACCAAGAATGAGTGATTGCAGAGCTGTTGAACCGCGTTCAGTATCTATGAACTGTGGCAGGAATGACAGAAAGAACAGTGCAACCTTTGGGTTAAAAGTGTTGACAATGATTCCCTGTGTAAAACTTTTTCGTCGCGACAATGATTTTTGGTCTTGATCATATTTCTGAGGTTTGCGAAGCAATGTTCGTATGCCTGTATAAATCAGATAACCAGCGCCGATCCACTTAACAATTCCGAAAGCAGTTGCAGAGGCAGCGATTACCGCTGAAAGCCCTAGGGTTGCAGCAATAACGTGCATGAAATTGCCAATTTCTAATCCAGCAACGGCAGCAAGCGCCGTGCTGCGACCGTCGGCGATACTGCGATTAATAACGTATAAAACTGCGGGACCGGGAATAACGAGTAGCGCCAAGGATGCCACCGCGAATGCGAGTAAGGAATCGACACTAGGCACGTGACTAGGCTACAAGTAGGTCAGATGTGACCTATGAAATCTGGGGGGATTCATGAACAAATTGAAGAAAGTGTTGTGCTGTGGAATCTTGTCGTTGTCCGCCACAAGTTGTGCGGCCGATATGAATGATGCAGCTGGCAGTCAGCCTGAAGGCGACACGATGTCTGAAGGTTCTGCAACTGAAGGAAACTTTGTCAGTGGAGTGGTTAAGGAGTGGAATGTGTCGGTGACACCGAACACGGCTACTGCCGGCGAGGTGAAATTCACGATCAAGAACGAAGGAACAATCGGGCACGAATTTCTGGTTGTAAAAACAGACATTTTGGATGGCCAAATTCAACTTGATGGTGATCATTTTTCGGAACCATCGCCGGGCCTTGAAGTCATTGATGAAATTGGCGAATTTCCAGCAGGCTCAACGGAGTTATTGGTGTTAAGTCTTGAGGCTGGAAATTATCAATTGGTGTGCAACTTGCCTGGCCACTATGCCGCAGGAATGCATACATCATTTGTGGTGCGCTGACCTCCAACACAAATCTTTGGTGGCGCAATCATTAGTCTGATGGCATGAAGGTTTCTGTAGATATGGGCTCATGCCACGGTCATCAAATGTGTGCCATCGCCGCGCCGGAAGTTTTCGGTAGCGATGAGTTGGGAAATGCAAAGGTATTGATTGAAGGCGTTATCCCAGCGGAACTTGAGGGGAAAGCACGTCGCGCCGAGGCCAATTGTCCAGAGCGTGCAATCATCATCAGCGAATAGTGGGCCTGGGGGGTTCGTTATGACCGACACACGTAAGCCAGTTGAAAGCATGCTCACTGACTACGACATTTTTGAGCCGAGCTTTGTAGCCAACCCGTATCCGGGTTACAGCGAGATTCGTGAGTCGGAATGCCCAATCGCACGCACTGAGCGTTACGAAGGCTCATGGTTGCCAACTCGTTATGAAGATGTAGTTGCGCTAGCGCAGGAATACGAAATTTTCACCTCACGCGGCATTTTGGTGATGCCTCCACCTCCGGGACAGGCAGAAGGTGCCTACGGTGGCGTTGCTGCACCGCCGATCACTTCAGATCCGCCAGATCACCATTGGCATCGGCGTTTGATTCTTCCCGTGTTTGCACCACAAGCAGTGGCGAAGTACGAACAGAGCACGCGCGACTTGTGTAATGCGTTAATCGATGAGTTCATCGATAAGGGAACTGCTGATGCTGCTGCTGACTACGCGCAGCACATTCCGGTACGTGTTATTTCTAACATGCTTGGTGTTCCTCTCGACATGGAAGAAACGTTTACCGGCTGGGTGCGTGGCGTGTTGGAAAACATGACCGACATGGAATTGAGAAAGCGCAGTCGCTTAGCAATAATCGAATACTTCCTCGCACAAGTTGAGGATCGCAAAAAGAACCCGCGTGAAAACGACCTGATTTCGGAGTTAATGAACACTGAAGTTGAAGGCAAGAAAGTTCCAATTGAATACGTGCTTGGTGTGTGCAACCTGATGCTGGTTGCAGGAATTGACACCACATGGTCGGCAATTGGTTCTGTGATGTGGCACATGGCCCAACACCCGGAGCACCGCAAGCAATTGCGTGAAAACGATGACCTGTGGCCAACAGCCATTGAAGAATTATTGCGTGTGTACGCACCAGTAACCATGGCTCGCATTGTTGATCGCGACATTGAGTTTCAGGGTTGCCCAATGAAGGCCGGAGACAGGGTGTTGATGGCATTTCCAGCGGCTAACCGTGATCCGCGACAGTTTGAAAACCCAGACGAAGTGATTCTGGATCGCGAACACAATCGCCACGTAGCGTTTGGTTCAGGAATTCACCGTTGCGCAGGAAGCAACTTGGCTCGTTTGGAAGTTCGCGTTGCGCTACAAACGTGGCTGGCGCGAATTCCTGAATTTGAACTAGTTGACCCAGCAACCGTTACATGGGCAGGCGGTCAGGTGCACGGCCCACGCAGTTGCATGGTGAAGTTCTAGTTTTCAAACACCGCTTTTGTTTGTTGCCTCTTCGGAGTGCACAACATGCTGGCCTTCAACGTCAATCGTCGGTAGCACGCGATTAATCCAGGCTGGTAGCCACCAGTTGCGATCACCAAGGAGTTCCATGGTTGCTGGAACCAGAACCATACGCACCAAGGTGGCATCAATAAACACTGCGAGCGCTAGCCCAAGCCCAAAGAGTTTGAGTTGTCGATCGTGACCCAAAACAAAAGCAGCAAATACGCACACCATGATGAGCGCAGCAGCAGTAATTACACGTGCAGTTGCTGTCAGTCCATCGGCAACCGCCGACGCGTTGTCGCCCGTTCGGTCGTATTCTTCCTTCACTCGCGACAGCAAGAACACTTCGTAGTCCATTGATAGTCCGAACACGATGGCAAACAGCATCATCGGCGCCCAGCTTTCAATTGGTCCTGCTTTTCCAACTCCGATTAGGTTCATTCCCCATCCCCATTGGAAGATCGCAACTATGACTCCGTACGCAGCACCAATGGACAGCAAGTTCATGATCACTGCCTTCAGGGGAACCAGCAAACTTCTGAACACCGCCATAAGTAGTAGGAACGACAGAGACAACACGCCGATAAATAAGTACGGCATTCGGCTGCCGATTGATTTGGCAAAGTCGACTCCCGCTGCAGTGAAGCCGCCGACTTTTGCATCCACCCCAGTTTTGGGAATGACCGTCGAACGCAATTCGTGAATCAATTGCTCGGTCTTCATATCTTGCGGAGCAGTAGTTGGGTAAGCCATGACGAGCGACAGACTTCCGTCTTGCGAGGCTGGCATACCTTGTGCGTAGGCGATGCCTTCAGTGTTATTCAGCGTGTCAACGAAGCCTTGCAGTGCTTCTGGCGATTTGGCTGTTTCACCCTGCACGGTAATGAACAGTGGACCGTTAAACCCAGGTCCGAAACCTTGAGCCAACATGTCGTATGCACGGCGCACGGTTGTGGACTCAGGCGCATTTCCATTGTCGCCAAAACCTAAGCGGAGCGAAAAGAGCGGTGATGAGAGGATGAGCAATACTGCAGATGCGCCGATCGCTGCTGTCCATGGACGACGTTGAATAAAGCGACTCCAGCGATACCAGAACGTGAGCTCTTTGGCTTTCTGCGCGCGGTGTGGGATATGACGACGCATTGGCTTGATGAAGAAACTCACTGCAGTAGTGATGACAGCTGCACCAATACCGATGAGCAGGAACACCAACGTTTCGGTAATTGCCGCAATGAGTGCACCAATGATGAACAATCCAAGAGAGGCAATTGCCGACCATGTAGTGACCCCAATTTTGTGCTTCACCATGGCAAGAAGTGATGGCAACAGAGTTACTGAAGCGAGCATCATCACCAGTACACCAATAACTGCACCTACTGCGAGCCCGCGGGCAAAGGCGAGACCCATAACAAACAGACCCAAAAGTGAAATAATGACGGTGATTCCAGCAAAGATCACCGCGCGTCCCGAAGTGTTCACTGCATCAACAACTGCCTCTTCAACAGTGAGTCCTTCTGCAAGCCCTTCTCGGTAGCGCGTAACAATAAACAATGCGTAGTCAATACCTACGCCGAGTCCGATCATGGCGACGAGCGACGTGGTGAAGTCGGGCATTGGCACCACGTGGCTCAGAATGATTGCAAGCGATGAGCCAATTCCAAGTCCAAAAAGTGCAGTGCCGATGGGCAAACCCATTGCAAGTACCGAACCAAAGGCAAGAACCAGGATGATCATCGCTGCGAGCAAGCCGTATGCCTCAGAGGCCGGCAATTCGAAGGCAGCAAAAATGTTGCCGCCGTACTCAATAGTCAGTCCATCGATGGAAACTTCGCGACCAAGTTTCTGAATGTCTTCGGAAAGTGTGAGTAGTTCTGTTTGTGATCGCAACGAGACATCAAGTGAAGCGAAACCTGTTGTGCCGGCTTGGTTGATTTGTCCTTGCGATGTTTCGCTAAACGGTGAAGTAACGGTCACACCTTCGAGTGCGTCAACCTTGTCAAAAAATGGTGCGAGTGAAGCAATAACGTCATCCGAGTTCACCCCATTTGGAGACGAGAACACAATTTCACCAGAGAAACCAGCTTTGTTCGGGCTATTTGACTCAAGCAGTTTCTGAACGTCGTTTGCTTCGCTCTGCGGCAATTCAAATTGGGTACTGAAGTTGCTCCCCAATTTTCCTGAGAGTATGCCAACGATGATGAGGACTGGAATCCAAATTCCAAACACCATGATTCGGCGATGGCGAACACTAAAACGAGCAATAGCAGCAAGCATGAGGGGGTCTTTCTTGTGTGGGCTGTACTAATCAGCTACGCCATATTACTCCAGCGGGCCATTCGCCGATCCCACCATCTTCCATGAGCATTCCGGTGAGTTCGCGACTGGTGTGACGCGAACGCCACACCAACATGTCTTGCACCATGGGAAGTACGCGAGCTGGATCTTTGATCATGGTGCGCCATGTTGAATCCACAGCGAGATCAAATGCCAACCACGAACCGTCACCAAATTGCACGTATGCCTTGTCGTTGTAACGACGCACAGCAAGGTGTTGTTTCTCTAGTCGTTGATCCCAAGGCCACTGTCGTTCTCCCATGCGAATGAAATAGTGACGCCAGTCATATTCGTATGATGCAGCATCTCGCCACTGCGGAAGTGGTTCACCTCGTAAAAAGGGTGTGAGCGGTAAACCATCGCATTGTTTCGGCACTGGCTGGCCAAGTGCTTCGGCGATGGTTGGAACAATGTCAACATTCTCTGTGAATTCGGTGACGGTCGTTCCATGTTGCGAAGCATGGTGAGGGTCGCGAACGATTCCCAAAATGTGATAGCTCTGATCAAAGAAACCCAGTTTTTCTTTCAGGCCATGGTCACCTAACTGTTCGCCGTGATCTGCAGTCACCATGATGATGGTGTTTTCCCACATGCCAAGTTCGACAAGCGTGTCCCACACACGACCTAATTGTTCGTCAACATCGCCAATCATGCCGTAATACTGCGCAATCATGTGGCGAACTTCTTCTTCATTAGTAGGTGCACCAGCACCTGGAATCTGCAAGGCAAAATCGTGAAATGGGTGTCGCTCATCTGATGGAGCAATTGGCATTGGTACTTCAGCGGGGTCGTAGGCGGTAGACCACTTTCCGGCAGCGGCATATGGGGGATGAGGGCGAAGGTAACTCGTGTGCGCAAACCACGGCCCGTCTTGCTCACGTAACCATGCAAGAAAGTGATCGGTGAGAAATGCAGATATTCCAAATTCAGCAGGCCGTGATGGTTCGCTGAGCAGTGCCTGCTGCGCATTCATCGGCACATCAAATCCGTTAGTGCGAAGATGTTCGATCCACAATGTGTGTGGTTCGGGAATAAACAACTTGCAATCAAAACCCGGAAGAACCTCTTCGTAGGTTTTCAGTCGCGAATCATGTGGGTCAACAATATCGCGCGGGTCAATTGCTTGGTCGGTATAGCCAAACAACACAGGCGAGTAACCAGCACGCTGTGCAAGTAATGCAACGTTGTCAAATTGGCCATTAAGTGGAGTGCCGTTGGCAACAACTCGATGATTCATTTGATACATGCCCGTGTACAAACTGGCGCGGCCTGGGCTACATGGCGCACACTGGCTGAAGTGCTTGGTAAGGCGCACGCCTTGGCTGGCTAGTCGGTCAAGATTTGGTGTTCGAACGAGTGGATGACCTGCGATTGATAAACAATCCGCTCGGAATTGATCCAAAGTTATGAGCAAGACATTCGGCTTCATTGAATGTGAAGCGTAGTGTGATTGCTATGAATTCTGTTAAGTGCACCACTGTGATGGTTGATGGTGGCACTGGAGTGACGCTGCGAACGGTGCGCTGGGGTAACCCTGCAGAGGCTGCTGAAGCCCCTTTGGTCTTGATTCATGGTTTGGCATCAAATGCACTGTTATGGGAGGGAGCGGCACTTGAGTTTGCCTCGCTTGGCCATGCTGTAGTTGCGGTTGATTTGCGTGGTCACGGATTGAGTGAAAAACCCGACAATGGATACGACATGCAGACGGTAACAAAAGATGTAGCAGGATTATTGCGCGTGCTAGCTGCGCAAGGGTACGAACGGCCGGTTGTTGCAGGTCAGTCTTGGGGCGGCAACGTTGTCATTGAACTTGCACATACTTTCCCTGAGCTTGTTCGTGGAGTTGTAGCAGTTGACGGTGGATTTTTGGAATTGCAAGAACATTTTCCTCAGTGGGAAGAATGCTCCGTCAAACTTCGACCGCCGAATTTATTGGGTACTTCAGTGTCGCGAATGCGCGGATATATGGAAAACGCTCATCCCGACTGGCCTAAAACTGGTATCGACGGCAGCATGGCGAATTTTGAGCACCTGCCAGACGGAACTATTCGTCCATGGCTCACTTTGGAGCGTCATCTCATGGTGCTGCGCGGCTTATGGGAACATAAACCAACACATATATATAAGGACATCTCGGTGCCGGTGATGTTCGTTCCTGCAGAAGGCCCTGGCGGTGTGTTTTCAGGTACAAAGCGTCAGGCAGTAGAGCGGGCTTTGCACAGTGTGCCCAAAGTGAAGGTTGAATGGTTTAGTCCTGCAGATCATGATGTGCATGCACAGCATCCCGTGCGTTTTGCACACGTTGTTCATGCCGCAACAAAAGATGGGTTTTTCGAATGATGCTTCCGCGCATGCTGGTGATTATGGGCTCGGGTGAAACCTCGCCAACCATGGTTCCAACTCATCGTTTAATTTCGCGGATGTTGCCTAACCCAGCTCGCGCGACGTTGCTCGACACACCGTATGGGTTTCAAGAAAACGCTCCAGAGTTGGCCTCAAAGGCTGTGGAATATTTCAACACCAGCATCAACATGAAGTTAGATGTTGCTGGACTCACTCAACTGATTGATGCGGATGCATTACATGTTGAGCGCGGTCTGCAACTTGTTGCCGATGCTCATTACGTGTTTGCCGGCCCAGGATCACCAACATATGCGTTGCGTCAATGGCATGGAAGCCCACTCGCTGGATTGCTCGTGAAGAAGTTGCGAGATGGTGGAGTAGTGACATTCGCATCTGCTGCTGCATTGACACTTGGTCGATTCACGCTTCCTGTGTATGAAATTTATAAAGCAGGAGCAAGCCCATACTGGCTGGAAGGTTTGAACATTCTCGGCGAAATCGGTATCAATGCTGTGGTCATTCCGCATTACAACAATGCTGAAGGCGGACATCACGACACTCGTTTTTGCTACATGGGTGAGAGGCGCCTCTCGGCGATGGAAACCGAGTTACCAGACGATGTGTTTGTACTCGGTGTAGATGAGCACACCGGACTGATGCTTGACCTCGATGCGAATACGGCAACGGTGGTGGGCAAGGGAGTGATCAGTATTCGCTTGCGCGGTTCAACAACGGAAATTGCAAGCGGCGAAGTGTTCTCGATTGATCGTTTGCGCAACCCGTGGTCGGATGCTGTTGTTTCGGTAGTTGCTGAAACTAAACCTGTTACCACAGCAGTTGTTGAAACAGTAGATAGCAATCTGCGCCAAGCAACTGATCGACTGAACAGTGTGTTTCAGGCGGCGATTGATCATGCAGATGCAGATGTTGCAGCGCGCGCAGCACTCGAGCTAGATGATGCAATCAGTGGATGGTCGGCGGACACGTTGCAAGGAGATGATGTTGATTATGCGCGCAGCGTGCTACGCAGCATGGTGACGCGCCTCGCGGGTGCGGCTACAGCCGGGCTGCGTGACCCGCGCGAAGTCGTTGGGCCGTTCGTGCAGATTCTGCTCGACCTGCGCGCGCAGGTTCGTGCCGATAAGCGCTTCGATCTTTCTGACCTGATTCGCGATCGTTTCGCCGAAATCAACGTTGAGGTACGAGACACTCCGCAGGGTGTTGAGTGGGGCTTCCGCCAAGAGGGTTAGGCCCACACATAACTTCACCCGTGAGGGTGTATGAAAATTGTGGTCATTATCAAAGACAAATGTGACTACAATTGAAGAATGAAGAAAATCGCTCAAACCCGTCAGGTTGAAGTCGGAATTCGTGACTTGAAGAGCCAATTCAGCAAGTACATCGATCGTGTCCAAAAGGGAGACGAAATCATCGTGACAGAACACGGAAAACCGGTTGCGCGCATTAGCCCAGTCAGTGAATCAAAACTCATACTCGAACGTTTAATTGCCGAGGGTAAGGCGCGACCAGCTCTTACGAGACGCACCGTACTGCCTCCACTCATTGATCTTGGCTTCAGTCTTTCTGATGCAGTTATTGAAGATCGTAGATAATGATCACCTATTTTGATACTTCATCTCTCCTCAAATTCATCATTAGAGAAATCGGATCAGAAGAAACCAGGAACATCTGGAGACTCAGTAATGAAAAGGTGAGTTCTCATCTGACACGTACTGAAATGCAATCTGCTCTTATGAGAAAGGTGCGCGAAGGAAGTGTGCCGGCAAGTGCAGTACCGGCACACCTAGGTGCACTGGATAAATTATTTGGCGATGTGATTCTCATTGACATCACTTCTGACGTGATTGACGCATCGTGTGAGTTAGTGAAGGAATTTCCTTTGAAGAGCGCGGATGCAATTCATTTAGCAACCGCACTCATGGTGCGCGCCGATCTCTTCTCTAGTTCGGACAAAAAACTCTGTGCCGCTGCGTCCGAAAGTGGAATTGCAGTGACAGACCCAACCGAGGGTTAGATGGTGGTGGTGGTGAGGTCGTCACCAAGCACGATTTCACCATCGAAATACTTCGCCGCAAATGCGCGCCATTCATCCTCTTGACCGGGCTGCATTGACGGAACATAGTGCGTGAGAATCAGCTTCTTAATGCCTGCCTTAGTTGCGGTTTGTGCAGCCTGCTCCAGGGTTGAGTGATAATCCAAAATGTCTTGGAAACGCTTGTTGTTGATGAGCTTGACCAAGTCTTCGCGGATCACAGTTTGCACATAGGCATCGGCTCCTGCACAGATTTCGTCCAATGTGTCGCAAGGAATGCCATCGCCACCAAGTACAACCGATTTGCCATCGTGCTCTAAACGGAATGCAACCGTTGGCTCGACCGGTTGGTGATGCGTGCGTGCAACGCTCACCTGGATATCGCCTATGGCAAACGTTGAGCCAGGTTGTACTTCGGTGACCACAACTTTTGGCTTATAGGTAAGCGTGTCGGTGTGATGTGCAAGACGATATGAAATGTCTGGTGCAAGCATCATCAAAATTCCGTCCACCACTGTTTGGGTTCCTGGGGGGCCGTAAACGTTGAGTGGAGTTTCAGTGCCTGTCATGACCCAATGACTCGTGATGACGTCATTGAGGTCGGTGATGTGGTCGCTGTGCAGGTGGGTGATGAGTACAGCATTCAGCAACACGGGCAGTGTGCCGGCTGCTGCAAGTCGCATGACCACGGCGCGTCCAGCGTCGACCAAAATGGTCTGTCCACCTGCGCGAACCAATGTTGCTGGCCCGCCTCGTCGTGGGTCGGGCAATGGGCTTCCCGTTCCGAGCAGTGTGATTTCCATATTGGTTTCCTTTACAGAGGTGTTGATGCGATGAATGAATTGATCAGTGCGGCGAGTTCCTCGCCCTTATCTTCTTGTACGAAATGCCCACCGCCTTCAATCGTGACGTGCGGTTGACCCTGTGCTCCGGGGATCAACGTCATGAATGGCTTTGCTCCACCTTTGGTAACTGGGTCTTTATCGCTAAAGCAACACAACACTGGTCGCTCAAACTTTTTCAATATTTCCCAAGCCGCGACATTGTCGTGGTATGCAGGGTCGGTAACCGACGTTGGTACGAACGAAGGGAAAATTCGCGCACCGGCTTTGTAGGTGTCGTCTGGAAAAGGCGCATCGTAGGCAGCGATTGTCGCTTCACTTAAGTCTGTTGCGCTTCCACCATTGACAATGGTGCCAATAGGGAACACTTTTGAATTTTGTGAAAAGTCACGCCATGCAATAAATGCATCGGTCGGTGGTTGTTCGCCAGTTGGAAGACCGGTGTTGCTCACCACGATGCGTGAGAACCGCTCTGGTTCGGCTGCTACCAAGCGCAGTCCAACAAGCCCGCCCCAGTCCTGGCCAAAGAGCGTGGTCTTGCGAATAGACAAGTGATCAAAGAGCAATTCGGCCATCCATTGCACATGACGTGAGTACGAATAGTCGGTCATTTCAGTTGGTTTATCGGACTTTCCAAAACCAATGAGGTCGGGGGCGATCACGCGGTGGCCGGCTGCGGTCAGAATGGGAATCATTTTGCGGTACAGGTACGACCACGATGGCTCGCCGTGCATGAGAAGCACGGTGTCGCCATCGCGCGGTCCTTCATCGAGGTAATGAACACGAAGCTTTCCTCCGTCAAGATCGTTGATCTCAACGTAATTGGGGGCGAAGGGATAATCCGCGAGATTGGCAAAGCGATCGTCGGGTGTGCGTAGTGCTTTCATTGAAGTGCCTTTCGAAGTGACTCGGTAAGTACTGACTTAATTGCCTGAACTGACATTTTTTGATCTGAGCGCATCATGTCGTAGTACTCAAATGTGGTTAGCGAATCGATGATTGCTACCGCAACTTGCTGTTGCTGTTTGTCAAACACCGAAAGTTCTTCGGCGAAATGTTTCATAATTTGCGTACGAAGCAATTTGCGTCCGAGGACGAGTTGGTTTTTGATGACCGGATTCTTAAAAGCAAACGACCGAGCCGCTGGAGCAATTTTTTCATTCATTGTGTATATGCGAACACGCTGATTAACGAAGTTTTCTATCTTCGTATCAAGCGAACCGATGCCCACATCATCAATGAGTGCGTATTCAATTTCCTTTGAAAATGCTAAGTCACACACTGAGCGATACAGATCATTCACGTCATCGAAATATCGAAAGATTGATCGCTCCGAAAGACCTGCTTTGCTCGCAATGAGCGCTGCACTGATTTCGGTCTCTCCATTTTCAATGAGGCCGAGGAGTGCATCAACAATGTCTTGTCGATTGCGTTCGCGGCGCAAACTTCGACCGTCAACTGCGGTCACCGGAGTGCTGGTCATGAGGTTATGAAGTGATTCCGTCAATTGATGCCGAAAGCGTCATTGCATAACTCTCACCAGAAGCAAGCCCATTGATAGAGGCAACGAGCACATCTGCTTCCTGATCGGTTGCAACGTGAACAAATTGCACAGTGTCGTACTTTCGGCCGTCACCAATGATCGTGCCTTCGGCTCTCATGCCCACTGCGTTCGGTAATGAACTCAAAACCTGTTCGCGATCTGTTGTTTGGCGAACCACCATGACAATGTTGCGCAACCCGAAATCCTGTGGTCGAGTGCGTGTGTCAAGTGCTTCATCCACCGGTCTGCAACACACAATGGTGGTGCGCTTCATGCCGGCTGCTTTGTGCTCGTGTTTTTCGGCAAAATCTTTCCGTTGCTGCATGTCAATGAATGATTTGCGTGTTGCGTAGCGCACGATGGCAATGCGATCCCAGTCCTCGTCTCCGATGTGATTTTTTGTTACGTCGGCAACGAACACAATGTCTGCACCGATTTTGTTCAAGATTGACGCAGGGTTGTATTTGTCGTCGGCTTCGCGACCACTTACTTGTGGAGCATCGGGATTGCTGTACTGCGCAACCTCGTGGTACTTCATGAGGTTGACCATAAAGATCGGTCCGTCTTGGTCTGGGGGAGTCGTCGCGAGCTTGGCGGCGTAGTCCAGGTCGATTCGACCGTATTTGTGCTTGAGATTTGGTGTTTTCTCTTCAGACATCGTTTCCCCCTTGATGTGTTTTGACAGACTCTATGACAAAACATAGAGTCTGTGCAAGGGGGCACATCTCATGAGTCAGTACGAGCCGGGGTTCACAGGCAAAATCGCCAACACCTATCAAGAGTCAACTCCTTCGTGGCCTGAATTGCCAAGAGGCCTTGGTGGACCAAATGTGATCACCATCGTGTTTGACGATATGGGTTTCGCACATCCCAGTTGTTTTGGTAGCGAAATTCCAACTCCCAACATCGACTCGCTTGCTGCAACTGGGCTGAGGTACACGGGTTTTCACACCACTGCGTTGTGCTCGCCATCACGTGCATCATTGTTAACGGGACGTAATCACCATTCCGTTGGTATGCGTGGAGTGTCTAACTGGAACACGGGGTTCCCAAACATGCGCGGAGGAATTTCTCCACGAGCAGGAACCATTGCTGAAGTGTTGCGCACACAGGGCTACGCAACATTTTGTGCAGGCAAGTGGCATTTAGCACCAATGGAGGAGTGCACGGCAGCGGGACCTCATCACAACTGGCCGTTGCAAAAGGGTTTTGATCGCTTTTACGGATTCTTAAATGGAGAAACCGATCAGTTCTATCCAGAACTCACACAAGACAATCAGCACATTCTTCCCCCGCGAACGCCGGAGGAGGGTTATCACCTCACTGAAGACTTGATTGATCAATCGACAACGTGGATTCGAGATTTGGTGTCGGTTCGGCCTGATCGACCGTTCTACTTGTATCTAGCTTTTGGTGCTCAGCATGCACCACATCATGCCCCAGATTCATACTTGGCAAAATGGCGTGGCAAGTTTGACGAGGGTTGGGATGTTCATCGCGACCGAGTGTTTGCGCGACAAAAGGAAATGGGAATCATTCCTCCCGATACCACACTTGCCATGCGCAACCCTGGCGTTCGCCCATGGATTGAATTGACGAAGAACGAGCAACTGTTTGCGTGCAGATTGCAAGAAGCGTTTGCAGCGATGCTTGATCACACCGACGCACAAATTGGCAGACTTCTTGCATTTTTGGAAGAGCGGGGAATGTCGGATAACACGATGATTGTGTTGTTGTCTGACAATGGTGCTAGTCGCGAAGGCGGACCACAGGGCGTCATGGATGAGTGGAGTTTTTTCAACGCTGAATGGGAAAACGTTGATGAAATTGTTGCCAACAGACTGGACTACATCGGCACAAAGAAGGCGCACTCAAACTATCCATGGGGATGGTCGCAGGTCGGCAATACACCGAGCCGTTGGTACAAGTCGCAGACTTATGGTGGTGGAATCCGCGATTCACTGATTATTAAGTGGCCGAAAGAAATCGCTGACCCAGGTGCAGTGCGCACACAGTTTTGTCACATATCTGACATCGCATCAACGATCTATGAATCGCTTGGTATTGAGCAGCCAAAAGTCTTGAACGGCCATGAACAAATGGCAATGCACGGTGAAAGCCTGCACTACACATTTGGTGGACCTGTTCAGGGAACGAAGCGTGGGCCGCAGTATTTCGAGATGATGGGACACCGCGCGATTTGGTCGGACGGCTACAAAGCAGTCACATTCCATGACCAAAACGTGCCGTATGAAAACGACACATGGGGTCTGTACAACCTGAACGAAGACTTCTCGGAAATGCATGACCTGTCGTCAAAAGAGCCCGAGCGACTGAAGAGAATGATCGCACTGTGGTGGGAAGAAGCAGAAAAGTACGGGGTGCTTCCCCTCGATGACCGCGGCATAGAGATATTCGGAAGCAAATCTCGTCCCGGTTCGCCGCACTATGGAAATACCTATACGTATTATCCGCCGATCGCCCATATTCCATCCGATGCTTGCCCGATGCTGAGTGGTCGGGCGTGGACGTTTACGGCAGAAATTGAAGTGGGGAGCGCGCCGCTTGAGGGAGTCATTTATGCGCGTGGTGGACACAACATTGGGCATTCAATGTTTATTCGCAACGGTGAATTGCATTTTTATTACAACGCACTCGGCAAACATCAACGCGCAAGCGCGCCAATTTCTCTATCAGCCGGCAAGCACACGGTTGCTGCGCGATTTGATCGTGAAGGTGAAACTGGCACCATCACGCTAATCATTGATGGTAACGATGCGGGAAGTGTGCATATCCCGAAGATCATGAGAATTTTGGGAAGTATGGGAATGGACTTGGGATGTGACCGCTTGTCACCAGTATGTCCGGACTATGTCGCGCCATTTCCATTTACGGGAAAAATTGAGAAGGCAACTTTTGAAATTCGTAGCCGTCCAACGAAGATTGACGAGCAAGCAGAAATGCGTGCAGAAGCAGCAAAGGAATAACGATGTCGAACGAACTCATCATTGACTCCCTGCAACGCAGAATGAAGGCGCTTCATTCGTTATACGATCAGGCTCTCAGCACCATGACTCTTGATCATGTGAATCACTTTGAGCGCGAGGGCGTGTTGCCAATTGCATTCAGTCTGTTTCATATCACCAACATGATTGATTCGTCGTTCATGTTGATTACTGGACAAATGCCAGTGTGGAATGACGAATGGAATGCACGAGTAATGCCAGCAATTGCCGACCACGGCAAACACAAGACCGTTGATGAAATGGTTGGTCAGCGAATTGGTAACTATGAAGCATTTCAGGAGTATTTGCAGATGGTGTTTACTCGCGTGCACGAGTGGCTCGCACAGCTACAGCCAGAGGAGCTCACTCGAGTAGTGATTCCTCGTCCATTTCCTCCACAGATCGCCAGCACATACAGCGCACGTGTTGCTGGTGAAGTGGGCATTACCGTTCTAGACGCCGTTGAGTGTTGGATCTACCAACACGGACTTCGTCACATGGGAGAAATTGAATTTGCGCGAGGCCTCGTTGGCCTTGGTGGAATGACTTCCTAACTCGTGCTTAGCGGCGTGGTCCGCGAATGAGTGCACCAGGCAATTCGCCAGTAAACGCATCGTTGTCTACGGTTTGCACACCGCTAACAAAGGTTTTCACGTAACCATTGGCGTGTTGCACGAGCCGACGACCGTTCGCTGGTAAGTCGTAAGCCATGTGAGGCATGTCGAAACCAAGATTGTCAAAGTCAACAATGTTGATGTCGGCTTTCATGCCTGGTTTCAGGAGGCCGCGGTCCAACAGCCCATGCAGTTCTGCAGTGTGGCGTGTTTGGCGGTACACAATGTGTTCAAGCGACAGTTTTGGTCCGCGTGTGCGGTCGCGAACCCAATGCGTGAGCATGAATGTAGGCATACCGCCATCACAAATTGCGCCACAGTGAGCGCCGGCATCACTGAGGCCATTACGTGTTTGTGGATGCTGCATCATCTCGTACGTCATTGACAGATCGCCGTACATGTAGTTGAAGAATGGCGAGTAAATCATGCCTTTGCCGCCGTTCGAGAGCATGTGGTCAACAATGAGTTTCATTGCAGGAACGCCGGTTGCCTTTGACTGTTCGCCAATTGACTGCGAAGGATGCGGTTCGTAATCGATGTTTCCACTAGTAACTGGGTACATGCGCTTCAGCGCTTTCGTAACCAAGCCTTCATAGAAACCGTCTTGCGGAACTTCATCAATGAATCGCTGGCGTCGTACTGGGTCGTTGAGTGCTGCAACACGTTCCGCAAAAGGCAAGTGCATCACTTCGTGATATGCGGGATGGGCGAGCAGTGGGTGAACGCTTCCCTCAAGACACATCAAAATGCCGATTGAACGCCCGGCTGTTTGCGCAACTATTTTCTCGCCCGTTTCGTGCGCCTTGGTAAGAAGCGCCAATGTCTTGCGCCATACTTCGCTTCCATCGTCAAGCTGGTTTACATTCACGCTTACCGTCGCGCCACTGCGGCGAGCAAGTTCTTGCATCCATGGCCATTCTTCAACAGGTACTCGCGTGTGTTCTGGCGAAAATTGGAAGATGCCGTGTCCAACTCGTTTCATCGCATCGGCAATTCCGTACAACTCGTCGGGGGCTGCGGTGGTTCCTGGAACCAATTCGCCGCTTTTGCTGCGGTGCAGAGGTGTTCGCGACGTTGAGAAACCAAGTGCTCCTGCTCGTAGTGCCTCTTCAGTCAGTTTGCTCATCAACGCAATGTCGTCGGGTGTTGCGACTTCGTTGTTCGCTCCACGATCACCCATGACGAATGCTCGCAATGCGCCGTGCGCAATTTGTGTTCCAAAGTCGATGACATGTGGCTTGCGTTCGAGTGCATCGAGGTATTCAGGGAAGGACTCCCATTCCCAGGTAATTCCTTCGACCATTGCAGAACCGGGAATATCTTCAACACCTTCCATCAGTTCGATAAGCCACTGATGACGCTCGGGAACTGCTGGAGCGAATCCCACTCCGCAGTTACCCATGACTGCAGTGGTTACACCGTGCCAGCTACTTGGTGTCATCCACGGATCCCATGTGGCTTGCGCGTCGTAATGCGTGTGCACATCAACCCAGCCCGGCGTAACGAGAAGTCCATCAGCCTTGATATGGCGATGGGCATGAGCAGTTGAAATCTCGCCTGGTGCAGCAACCTCGGTGATCACGCCATCAACAAATGC
Source organism: Ilumatobacteraceae bacterium (assembly GCA_023263465.1). Classification (GTDB taxonomy): domain Bacteria; phylum Actinomycetota; class Acidimicrobiia; order Acidimicrobiales; family Ilumatobacteraceae; genus UBA3006. The sequence continues at coordinate 6,689 of JALQWV010000174.1, read as the reverse complement.
AACATCGGCTAGTCGCGCTGGTTGACCCGAACCGTCGACAACAGTTCCGCCAGTGATGACGGTGGTGTTCCCCGAATCCATATGAGAAATCTACTCCGATTGCGTGAGGCGCAAATTTAAATGCAGCGGTTAGTAATCGTGCCAACGCCTTCAAGCGTGGTTTCCACGACGTCGCCAGGCTTGAGGTACAACTGTGGCTTACGGCCATGGCCCACGCCGAAAGGCGAACCTGTATAGATGACATCGCCGGGAAACAGTTCAACAATGGTGGACATGTAGGAAACAATGTGTGCAATGCCAAAGATCATGTCGCTGGTACGTGTGTTTTGACGCTGTTCTCCATTTACAGTGCAACCAAGTTGTAAGTCATCGCGCTTGTCGTTATTTGACATGTCGGTGACCCATGGTCCAATTGGCGAGTAGCCAACGCGGCTCTTGCCCAAACTGAACTGTGGTGGCGAACCCATGTATTGCAGACCGCGGTCGGAAACATCTTGACCAGCGCATAAGCCCGCAACGTGGTTCCAAGCGACGGCTTCATCAATGTGTCGACCGCCTTTGCCAACAATGATGACGAGTTCAGATTCGTAGTCAACGGTGTCACTCAAAATTTCGATGTTGCCTGTTGGGGAGTTCAGTGAACTTTGGAATTTTGCAAATACCAAGGGAAGCGGTGGCAATGGGCTGCCCATTTCCGCAGCATGTTGGCGATAGTTCAAACCAACCGCGAACATTTGGCGTGGCTGCGGAACTGGACACGAAAGATCGGCAACGGCAACTGGAGTTCCTGAACTTGCATCAAGAGTTGCTGCGATTTTCTTCAACGAATCCCAGTGTGCAAAGCACAGCATCGGGTCTGCGGACAAAGAATTGTTGCTGGCAGTTGCGACGTCAATTGCGCGTGGGGCATCACTATCACCAACGATGAATTGTGCGCGACCCTTGAGGTTGGCAATACGGAGTGTCATGGCAAATATTTATGCGCGACCGCGGGCAATGCGACGTTGTGCCTCTGCTTGAGCACGTGCGGCCTTGTCTTTTTCCTTGCGTTCTGCACGGGCTCGCTTCTTCTCTTCCTGTGCGGCTGCATCTTTTACTGGTGCAGTTGCTGCGGCGACGGGTGCATTGCCCGTTGAAGGAATAGCAAAGCGTTCGTCGGTGTTTACCAGTTTGCGGAATCCGCCAAGTGAAACAGAAAATTGCACCGCCATGAGACGACATGCATCAAGACTGAATTCTTCGATGAGCACTGGCAAGACGCTGTGTAAATCTTCCAAGCTTGGGTCTTCCGATTTGTCACCAAGTATTTCAATTGCTTTCTCGGTTGCTGCCTCACCGAACAAAACGCCGGTGTCAAGGTATGCCTTGCGAGCCTTCATAGCCTCACGAACCTTTGGCGCAACGGTTGATGCATCGTCGAACGTGCCTGCTGGAAGAGCAAGAACCTTTGCAAGAGCATCGCGCAATTTTTCGTCGACCGCTGCCGCAAGTTTGGCAATTGATTCATCGGTAATGGTGGTAAACACTGCCGCGTAACGACGTTCGAGCAAAATGGTGTCGCGTGAGTTACTGACTGGCATGGTGGGTCCTTTTCGAAGTCTGTATTGCCGCGAATAGCGACCCTTCAGTGTGTCAGGCAAGTACCCCTGTTCCTACTGAATAACCCCAATATTCGTATGCTGAATAGGCAATGAAGGGTGCTACTCCAGCCATGGTGATGCTCGAGCGAAGCGGCATTGAGTTTGCCGTTCATGCCTTTGATCACGACGTGGCCGATACCGAGGGGCTTGGGTATGGAAGGGCAGCGGCACATGCACTCGGAGTTGAGGAATCGCGAGTGTTTAAGACTCTGCTTGCGCAGTCGGAAAAATCGGCAGTGGTTGCCATTGTTCCCGTGAGTTCTCAATTGTCATTGAAGGCGCTTGCGCTAGTTCTTGGAGTGAAGCGATGCGAAATGGTTCCGGCTCATGATGCGCAACGAATTACAGGATATGTAGTTGGTGGAATTAGTCCATTCGGACAAAAAAAGAAACTGCTCACTGTTGTTGACGAATCGGCACGTGACTTTCCCACCATCTTCGTTAGTGGTGGTCGTCGTGGCATAGACATTGAAGTTGCGCCATCCGATTTGCTTCGAGTGCTTGATGCTACATCTGGGGCAATTACAGCAAACGGTGCTTAACCGGTGACTAAAGCTTGCACTTCGCGAACATGTAGTTGATGGCTAGCGGCAAACGTAAAGTCACCAATCGTTCCGCTGACGCCGAAATTTGTGGTGTACGAGATGTGCCACTGCACCGATAGTTTTGCGGGAAACAGCCCAGACGGATGCATGGATGACGAGTGTGAATAGGTGTACATGCACTTGCTGCTCATGTGATCTCCAAAAATTTCAATCCAAGGAAGTCCTGGTCCATCGCAGGTAACAGGTCCGGTGCCGAGCGCTCCATCACCGGGATCAAAAATGAGTTTCTTCGGAGTTGCAGTAGTGGTGACCGAGATGTAACCAGCTGGCGTGGGCACTCCTGCAGTTGCACTCACTGGAACCCACATCAACGGGTTCACCCAAAACCATGTTCCTAGTTTTACGACACCGCGCTGAGCGGGTGGAGCAAAGTTTCCCCAAAGTGCGGGAATGTTGTCGTACACCACAGACGCTGCTTGCTCTGCAAGTTGCGCAGTGGACACTTGTGGAATCCAATGGAAGGTTGTTGCAGGAGTGCGATTGAGGCAGGTGTATTCAAAAAGGCGATAACTCAGACCCCCAGAAACTTTTTGCACCATGGTTTGATTGCCCGTATGCGAATCGTGGGGGATTGCCAGTGACCATTCGCAGTCTTCAGTTGCGCCAGAACTACCTGGTATTGCTCCAAATTGAATACCAGCCATGATTTGATTGCCGTTTATTCCAGCGCTGCTGGTTTGGCTGCCACCTATGGAGTCGCCTGCATGCACTTCGCTTGGAAGCGCACCTATACATATGACCATTGCTGTAATCGCTAACTTGCGAATCCGCATATATCTCCTCCGATCTTTCGTTTTGTGGCGGTGGACGACACCCACTTCCACGTGTCGTTGTCGAGTTGCAGGGTCCACACCATGAATGCCGAAATCACCGAATCGTCAAACACGATGTCGTCGGCAGTGCCGTCGATCTGACCAGAATCGAACAGCACTACCGAGTCAAAGATGCATGTGTGCACAGTTGCGTGATTGGTGTCGATGATTTCGACTGATTCGATGCGGACACGCAATTTCCCTGCGTCACTGCGTGTGTACAGGTTTCCATGAATGCGCTCATTCATGACTTTCGTGAGCGAGTTGAACAGCGAGCTGCCTTTCACGGCCATCTCGTTAATGGGGCATTGTTCAGGAGTTCTGCCACATTGCGCGCGTGCTTCGTAAATACGACTGAAGTCGCGCACAACACCGTTGATGATCGCGGCGTTGCTCGTTACGACAGACTCAACTCGTTCACTGGGAGCAAGAGTTGTGGCTGTCGATTCGTGAGATGTTGGCGGAGTTGATACCGAGGTGGTGAAGGTGAGTTCATTGATTGGCGCCGCACAACTTGTTGTAATGGCGACCGCTGGAAGCGCAACGCGCAAGTACCGCGTAAATGATTTGGACATGTCTGCCTCCGCCGATGCAGGATTTGTCAATAGTGATGTGGACGAACTGTGTATGTGGATACTGCCAAAAACGAGGAAAATTCAAAAATCGGCGGTTCGGTTCTGACGGTAGAGTTGATGAACCCCAAAATGAGCCAACAACACCCAGACCTTCCCGCCGAGCAGGCCTATATCGACCATGCCTACGCCTGCTTGGAAAAGAGCCGCACGGACGCTTGGCGTATTCGCGACCTAAACGAGGCCAATACAGGCGGCACCTTTCAAGCTCGGTACGAACGCAATGCATTTGATGAGCAATTGCTGCAGCGACTCACAACGTTGGATTTGGGTGATGCGGCTTTGGTATTTGGTCGAATTGATCGCTTTGCTGAAACCCCAGAAGAAATTGAAAGCTTTCATATTGGCCGTCTGGCGGTTGCTGACGAAGCTCGCGAACCGGTTGTGGTGGACTGGCGGGCACCAGTTGCCGAACCGTTTTACCGCGCTACTGGTCGCGAAACGATGGGTCTTGCTCGCCGTCGTCACTTTTCAGTGCACGGGCGAGAGTTGCACGGAATTGAAGATGAATTGTTTGGCGAAGGTCACTTAGGTCTTGGTCATGATGAAGGATTAGGTGGTGATCCGCAATCCGGAGTGCAACACGACGGCACCGGATTACGCGGATACAGCACTCTCATTTCCGCGTTGTCGCGTGGTCGCACCGGACAGCTTGGCGACATTGTTGCCACTATTCAGGCGGAACAAGATCAAATCATTCGTGCACCGCAAAGTGGCGTGTTGGTTGTGCAAGGCGGACCAGGAACAGGGAAAACTGTTGTTGCACTGCACCGCGCGGCGTATTTGTTGTATACCTATCGATTCCCGCTTGAAGATCAAGGCGTCCTTGTAGTCGGGCCTAACAGAGTGTTCCTGCGGTACATCGAGCAGGTGCTTCCTTCGCTTGGTGAAGCCGGAGTGCAACAAGTGGTGCTTGCCGACCTTGTACCTGGCCATCGTGTTGGTCTTGCTGAAGACGACGACACAAAGCACGTCAAGGGTGACATTCGCATGTCGAAGTTCATCGCCGCTGCAGTTCGCGATCGTGAGCGTCCATTACGTGAAGACTTGGTGATTCCGCTCGGCGCAGAATACTTGCGACTTCGAGCAACTGAATCGTCGCGCATAATTCGTGATGCACGACGTCGATATCGCCGGCACAATGCAGCGGCGCGTTGGGTAGAAACCGAAGTGGTTGCAGCAATGGCCGCAACGAGCAAGCGCGAAGAAATAGATCTCGAGGCATTGCGCGACAGCCTTCGCGATATTCCAGAATTCCGTGCGGCTATTTTGCGAATGTGGCCGGTGCTGAGCCCGGCAGAAGTTCTGCACGATGTATTTGGTTCGCGAGCATTGGTGCGCTCTGCTGCCAAAGATGTGTTGGAAGAACACGAATGGCCGTTGCTGGTTCGTGAACGCAGCGCATCACTTGCTGAAGTGCATTGGGCAGAAAGCGATGTTGCGCTGCTCGATGAAGTGCTGTCGTTGATTGGTCCCCGACCACGCAGAAGCGGCCGAATTGACGAATCCGATGAAATGCGTCTCTATGGGCACATCATCATTGACGAAGTGCAAGACCTCACTCCAATGCAATTGCGCATGATGAATCGGCGTTCGCTCAATGGAGCCATGACGGTGGTGGGCGACTTGGCACAGGCAACAGGAGCATTCGCACCAAACGACTGGCAGGACCTTCTGCGCTACCTGCCAACGAAGAAGGAAGCAAAGATCATCAATCTGTCTGTTGGGTATCGCATTCCGGCTCAGATCATGGCGCTTGCTGACAAAGTGTTGGCAGTCGCGGCACCGTCGCTTACTCCACCGCAATCAGTTCGCGAGGGAGAATTTGGGCCAGACATCGTTCGATCAACATCTGCAGAGCGATTGCTCGAAGATGTCGTTGCTCAAACACGGTTGATGATAGAAAACGTCAACGGTGGCAACGTGGCCATTGTGTGTCCCGACGCAATGACCGAATCGGTTTCGGCAGTGCTTGCTCGCGAAGGTTTGCAACATGGTCGTGCAAACAACACTGCCCTTGATTCGCGACTAACTGTCGTACCAGTCAGCGTGGTGAAGGGCTTGGAACTTGACGGGGTAGTGGTAGTTGAGCCTGCGGCGATAGTTGCAGCGCAGGAACATGGATTGCGCGCTTTGTATGTCGCGCTCACTCGTTCAACACAACGACTGACAGTTGTGCACCATCGCGACTTGCCAGAGGCGATGGCCGGTGGCTAATTAGTTACAGCGTTTCAATAACGAGCGACAGAAAGCGCAGTGCCTTGTCGGCATCGGCTGGCCGATTGCGCTCAATTGAAGAAATTGCAAGGTCGATAATGCGTTGCATGTCTTGAATGAACTGATCGCCACGTTCGGCAATCTGTGGTTGTAACACTTTCCAAATCTCCTCAATTTCTGCAAGTTTGACTTTTGCCATGGCGCGGTCACTGTCGCTAATTGACTTTGACAACTCGCCAATAGTGGATTGGAGTTGATTAAACAGTTCAGTTGTAGTTCCTGATGGAATCACCGTGGTTGGTGGCACAAGCGTTGTAGTCGGTGCAGTATCAACAATGGTCGTAGAACATGCAACAAGCGAAAACATCGCCATTGCGATGAGGTAAATGCGAGCGGCAGCTTTCATGCTCGAACAAGAATTCGATTGCTGGCAAACGAAGTGATGTTGATATCAGTTTCATGCAACCGAACAGTGAGCGAGCCATCTTCGGCCGAGGCGGTAACCATGCCGGTTACGCCCGGGGTGAGTTTTGCCGACTCTAAGAATTCGAGCATGCCCGGTGCATATTCAAGTTCTTCGGGTATCCGTGAAACTGTAAAGGCGGATCCAACACGCACATCAACAAGTGGTTGCGTTGGTTCTTCCATGTAATTGGAACCAGGAATTGGATTGCCGTGTGGGCATGTCGTCGGGTTGCCAAGAAGACGAGTGATCGCATTTTCAACATCAGGACTGATCACGTGTTCCCACTTGCATGCTTCGTGGTGGGCAAGTGCCCATGG
>JALQWV010000188.1 GCA_023263465.1 Ilumatobacteraceae bacterium | reverse complement strand
TCGATTTCCACGGCAACTACGGTTCACCAGACTTTGGTCCGGCGGCTAGTCGCTACACCGAATCTCGATTGCACCCACTCGCCATGCAATTGCTCGCAGACATCGATGAAGACACTGTCGATCTCATTGCCACCTACGACGGCACCGCAGAGGAACCAATTGTGTTGCCTGCACGGTTCCCCAACCTTTTAGTAAACGGAAGCCAAGGCATTGCAGTAGGAATGGCCACCAGTATTCCGCCGCACAACTTGGGTGAGGTAGTAGATGCAACACTGCACCTCATTGACAACCCAAATGCAACTACTGGCGACCTCATGAAGTTTGTAAAGGGTCCAGACTTCCCAACAGGTGGTCTCATTCTTGGACGTGACGGAATAAAAGACGCCTATCAAACTGGTCGCGGAAGCATCAAAATGCGCGCGAAGGTCAGCATTGAAGAAGGCAAACGCGGGCAAATGCTTATTGTTGTCCACGAACTTCCATACCAAGCAAGTTGTTCCGCAATTGCATCTCGCATTCAAGAACTTGTAGATGGCGGCGAGCTCGACGGCATTGCCGATGTGAACGACAACTCATCGGGAGGTCAAACCAACCTCATTATCACGCTCAAGCGCGACGCGAACTCAAACGTGGTCATGAACAACTTGTTCAAACTCACTCAACTGCAAACAAGTTTCCCTGTGAACATGGTTGCACTTGTGCATGGAGTTCCACGAACACTCAACTTGCGCGATGCACTCGCTGGTTACGTTGATCACCAAATTGAAGTCACCACACGACGCTCAAAGTTCCGTCTACAAAAAGCAACCGACCGTAATCACATTCTTGAAGGTCGCTTAAAGGCGCTTAACGTCATTGATGAAATCATCAAGTTGATTCGTGCCAGTGAAGACGCAGCGTCTGCCAAAGCAGCGCTGATGGGCAAGAAGTACAACTTCACAGAGCGTCAAGCAATTGACATTCTTGACATGCAGTTGCGTCAACTCACTAAGTTGTCCCGAATCGATCTTGAAACAGAGCAAAAAGATGTACTTGCTCGCATCAAGGAACTTGAATCAATCCTTAATTCCGACACGAAGTTGCGAGCAGTTATTTCTAAAGAACTCGCGGTAGTTCGCGAAGCCTTTGCTACACCACGTGTATGCAAAATCGCCGCCGATGTTGGCGAAATGAGCGTTGAAGATCTGGTTGACAACAAAGAACTTGTTGTCGTGATGACCCAAGCCCAGTACATCAAGGCTGTTTCTGCGGATTCATTCCGCACCCAAGGTCGTGGCGGCAGAGGAGTAAGTGGCGCAAAAATGAAATCGGATGACATCGTAAGCAATGTCATTTTCACTACGTCGCATTCGTACCTGTTGTTCTTTTCGAATCGCGGACGCGTATATCGGCTCCGTGCTCTCGATATCCCAGAACGAGACCGCACGGCAAAGGGCATTCCAATCGTCAACTTGTTGCCTTTGAATCAAGGTGAGACCATCCAGGCGATCATTGATACGCGTGAATTCCCCGGCGAGCGTTTCTTGTTCTTCGCAACCAAAGAAGGACAAGTGAAGAAGACGCCGTTTAATGAGTACGACTCGAGTCGTCGCGATGGCCTCATTGCATTGAAGCTGCGTCCAAAAGACGAACTTGTTCGCGTAATTGAAACTTCAGGCAGCGACGATGTGTTTATGGTGACGCGCGATGGCCAAACCATTCGATTCTCCGAAAAAGGCGTTCGACCAATGGGCCGTTCGGCGGCTGGCGTACGTGGGATGAAGTTGCGCGCCAACGACGAAGTGGTGTCGTGTGATGTTGCCAAGGACGATTCGGCAATTCTTATCATTACCGAATCGGGCTATGGCAAGCGCACACAAGTCAGCAATTTTGCTCGTAAAGGGCGAGGTGGCATGGGCATGATTGGCATCAAGCTCACCGGCAAAAAAGGTCACGTGGTGGCTGCATTTATGGCAGGCATTGACGATGACATCGTGGTTGTTGCTTCGGGTGGAACCACCATTCGCACCCCAGTGAAAGAAATCTCCAGCCAAGGTCGCGCAGCAACTGGCGTGCGCATCATGAGCATGGATGACGGACAAGTGGTGGCCTCGGCCGCACTCGTCCTTTCTCACGACGAAGCATAAATACGCAAACCCAAGCTGAGCGAGGTAGTGCGACGCTAACCGTTGCGCTCACTCTTGCGGTATTGGTGATGCTGTGTGCCACATTGAGTCGAGTCGGTGCTTACCTCATCAACGCTGAACGCGCCCGAATCATCAGCCAAGTTGGTGCGCTTGCTTCGGTGTATGGCGGTGAACCATCTGCCCGCGAAGTAGTGCAGATGAACCATGCAACAACGTGTGCTTTTCGTAAGCCTGCAAACAACGAAGAATTCTTCACAGTATGCGCTGATGTTCAAGGAACACAACGGTTCGCTTATGCTGTCGATAGTTGGACAATTTCAGTGCCTACACTGGAACCGTGAGTAAAACATCTGCACGTGCACCGCGGGTGCGCCGCGTTACCAGAGTTATTCGCGAAATCGATCCTTGGTCAGCCTTCAAGGTTGGTCTTGCATTTCATTTGGTGGTGTACTTCACTGTGTTGATTGCCTCGGTGTTGTTGTGGAGCGTGGCTTCAGCAACAGGAACGATCGACAACATCGAACGATTCATGATGTCATTTGGGTGGGAAACCTTTGAGTTCAACGGTTGGCAATTGTTGATCAACGAGATATTGCTCGGTCTGCTGCTGGTGGCTTTACTGACCATCGTGTGGGTACTTGGAGCAACAATGTTCAACTTGATTACCGATCTTGTAGGCG
>JALQWV010000093.1 GCA_023263465.1 Ilumatobacteraceae bacterium | reverse complement strand
ATATCGTCAATTAGCAAGGAAAACCCAACCTTGTCGATGTCGGGGTAAGTATTCAACGCCCACTCAAAGTGTTCAAAAACATCTGAGGGGCATTCTTCACTTGGTACAACATCAGGGTCGGTTATAACAAAGTGTGAGTCGAGTCCAAGTTCAAATGCAAGTCCACTGAGCCATGGTGCACGATGGCCAAGATTGATGTCGTTGTATCGAACATTGTGTGGTGATGACTTGAGATATTCAACGAGTGGTGGATAGGTGCTGGCATTATCGCAGAGCCAAATGTTTTCTTGTCCTTGAGCCTCAAGCCATGAAACAAGCTGTTGCAAGTGCGTTACGCGATCCCGCACGTTGATAATGATGGGGTACTGCTTCATTGCCCAGGGTTCTCGCGTTCCTTCAAAAATGGCACGAAACGTATGAACCGCTGTCCAATTCGAAATGCTCGTGAGGTTTCCACTTCGGCAATTCGCCCACGCAATCTGTCTCGCTGGTCGGTCATAGCGGTATAAATGGTTCCAAGGTGCTCTAACTCAGTGTTTACCTGCGCCAGTTTGTTTTCAAGATCGTTTCGTTGTTCAACAACAGTTTCGAACCCATCCCGAATGGTGAGTAGTTCACGTTGCAATTTGACCAGTTCAGCGATTTTGCTCTCGGTATACAAACTGATTTGCTCATTTTTCATGCGCAATCCGTGCGCCTCAGCCAGCAACTCCTTAATCAGTTCGTCGCGGTCGTCTTCGCCTATGGACACACCTCAAGCATAGTGAGATAGGCCGAGATGTAGATTTGTAGAGGTGAAGATCAAGCGCATCGCTGTGCACAGATATTTGGTGTGCCTTGAGATTTTTTACGGCGCAACTGCACTGTTTCTCCTCACGGTTGGACCTGTTTATACACTGTGGCGAAATGCTCAACTGAACAATGCCACGCTGCCAATTGAAGCAGCTCATCTATCAACCTTTGTTGTAGTTCAGCTACCCGCTTTGTTCCTACTCGGTAAACGTGTCAGCCACATGAAGTTATGGAAGTCAGCAGAAAGTTTTCTAGCTGTGCTGATGGTGTGGCTGTTTGCTACATCAGCATTGAGTGATTTTGGTGCTGTCGCAATTGGCAATTCCGCGAAGGTATTGCTTTGTGTAACCACCGGACTGTACTTGGCAACAAGCTTTACCCGAAATCAACAAATGATCATCATTGCTCTAGCAACACAAACGGGAGTATTGATTTCTCGATTTGCCATTGCAAGAAACTGGCCGGAATCAATTTATGAATTACGCGAGTGGAGTGGAGTTTATGTAAATCCGAATCTTCTTGGTCCAGTAGCGGCTGTCGCGTGTCTATCGCTTCTGTTTGCCGTATTTCCACATTTCAAACGAATTCCTCGTCAATGGCGTATCGCAATTGGAGTGATTGTTGCAGACATTGCTTTGTTTAACCTCATCGTGCTGTTTCACACGAGGGCTTTCACATCAATTCTTTCGACGATTGTGGCACTGATCATTGGAGCAACTGCTGTCAGTGGTAGTCAAATAATTTCAAGTGATCAACGTAAACAGTGGTGGAAAAATGCAGTTGTAGTTCTATCGTGCGGACTTATTGCGTCAATGATCGTGCTGTATAAGTTCAATTCATTAGTTAATGGAAAACTTCTGCCTAAGTCAGTGCTCCAGGATCGAATTTTTGCTTGGGACTTTTCGTGGACTGGTTTTCTAGAGCGCCCATGGATGGGTTGGGGTCAAGGGGTCTCATGGTCTAACCAGATTTTTAGGCGCCTTGATTTGTATTGGACAGTTGAAAATATCGGCCATAGTCACAGTGCATACTTCGACGTCCTATTAAGTGGTGGAATTCTGGCGGGGCTGTTATTCGTGGCCTATCTATGGGCAGGACTGTATAGATTTGTGAAAATTACTCAACCTAAACAGTCCGACATTTTCCGTCTCTCGCTTGTATTTTTCTGCCTCAGTGCAGCCTTGTTTGAACCATTTATCGTTGCGAATTATTTTTTATGGCCGATACTCGTGATGGCTATTGCACCAGATAAACAGATCAATTAGCTCGCGACTATTCGCAACATCGTTTCCCGTGCATCGGATGGATTGAGAGGAAGTATTCCAAGGTCGATTGGTGAAACTGGAACGTGCGAGATAAGTGGATGTCGTGGTCGAGCATCTTCTTCACCTTCACCAAAGAGTTCTTCATGAACTTTTTCACCAGCACGAAGTCCTACAATCTCAATATCTACTGGTCTCCCTGAATTGGCCACGAGTTGTTTTGCAACGTCATAGATGGACACTGGGGTTCCCATGTCAAGAACTAAAGCTTCACCAGAACTGCCAATAGCCCCAGCCTGAATTACTAATTGAACGGCTTCTGAAATAGTCATGAAATATCTAGTCACACCGCGGTGGGTAACGGTGAGTGGACCACCTTTTGCAATTTGATCACGAAATGACATGAGGACACTGCCGCGAGAACCGAGAACATTGCCAAAGCGAACCGACATGTATTTGCCAGATTTCGCGGTTGCCCCAACTGCTGCTGTTACACGCTCTGCAATGCGCTTTGAGTACCCAAGAACACTGATTGGGTTAGCGGCCTTATCGGTGGAGATATTGACGAACACACCCACTCCAGTTCTCTGAGCAGCATTGAGCATGGTGAGTGTTCCTAAAACGTTTGTCTGATATGCCTCAAGTGGATATCGCTCGAGAAGCGGGAGATGCTTAAGCGCAGCTGCATGAAAAACCACTTCAGGTTTGCGAGCGTCAAAAATACGATTGATAGTCGCTTCGTCACGCAAGTCGGCAAGAACAGTTTGTGGGGTATCAAGCAGGGCTCTCCCATGAATTGAAAGCTGCACCTCATGGAGTGCACTTTCGTCACGATCCAGCATGATGAGTTCTGCAGGATTGAATCGAGCTAATTGACGACAAAGCTCGCTCCCGATACTTCCACCTGCTCCAGTAACCAGTACTCGACGATTTACGAGGTAGTCAGATATTTGCTGAAGGTCAATGACAACTTTTCGACGACCAAGCAAGTCTTCATCGGTGAGATCACGAATGTCGCTGGTATCGAGCGGGCGCTCGTTCAAGTTCTGGACAGCTGGAAGCACTTTCACATCCATGGAAAGTTCACGCGCACGTGCACTGATATCCCCAATTAAAGCGCTGTCTGCTGAGGGAATTGCAATCAATAATGTTGTCGCACCAGTTTGCGTACGCGCCAGGGATAACTGGTCTCGTCCACCAAGCACTGGAACTCCAGAAATGCTGAGCCGATGAGTATCTGGATTGTCGTCTAGGAAACCCACAGGCAGATATGGCGACTGTGGATTTCGTAGCAAGGTGTTTACCATTTGGATTCCACCTTCTCCAGCTCCGTATACCAATATTTTTGCTGCAGTTTGTTCCGTTGGGCGTCGTAACTGTTCGCGAATCAATCGCCATGTATAGCGACTTGCTGCAACAAAACATAATCCAGCAAAACCAGAAATCAGAATGACGCTACGAGGGAATGGGTTGAGTGACTGATCAAAAAATCGCAATACGAAGAGTATTGAAGTGGTAATGAGAGTGGCCAGGACAAGACCACCAACTTCATCAAAACTGCCGTATCTCCACCGGCGACGATATATGCCAACGATGTAGCCAACTAGCGCATGAACAACTAAGACAATGGGAATTACGCGGATCACAGAGCTTTTGGTTGCACCAAATGGGTCATGATGACCTTGGTATTCAAAGCGCGCATATGAAGCAGCGATTGCGGTGATCGACCAAATGGCCATATCAATCAAAAATTGCAGAATTGAACTCAGCACAACGAAGCGCTTGGAATTAGTTAGCCGATCTACCAATCGACGAGTTTGCGGGTTGGCTACGCCCATTGCAATTAGCGCTGAGCATCCACAAGTATTGAGCCAAGCACAGTGCGATGAGCACTTTGAAGCACCAACCATGTGTCGGTGATTTCATTGGCACGCGATTTTTTGGTTGTTGCAATGACGATAGAAGCCGTATCTTCTGCGATTAAATCCTCAGCATTTAATGAAGCGATTGGCTTCTGCGCAGTAATGGTCACGCCGAGACCACGAGTAATTTCGTTGAGCTGTTGCGAGATGATCGTTGAATCCTCGGATTCTGTTGCTGGAATGAGAGAAATTATTGATTGCGAAGACTGCTGAGCGCGTGCTACGACAGCTGCTGCAACATGCTGAAGAGATGCTGTTTTCGATGTGATGTGCCCAAGCACATCGGCTTGCTCCACATACTTTGTGAGCTGACTCAATGATCGAACACGCTTGTCAATAATGGTCAATTGCAGAGCAATAAGAAATCCAATAAGCGCTCCAGCAACAAATCCAAATCCGTACGTACTCTTTTTTACACTGGTGATAGTTCCGCCGAACTGCTCTTCAGTTGTCGCGAGCAATGCGAGTTCACCAGTGATCAATGGAAGAGCAGCATCAATACCAGCGACTTTTTCCTGCGCACTAAGTGAGCCACCTTGAGCAATGGTGGACAACATTGATTTGACTCGCTGCATTCCAGTAACGATGCTGTCTTTACGCACCTTTGACAACGCTGCAACATAAGCGTCAATAGCAGTATGGCAAGTTCCTGCATCGCTATCTGAGCAATTAAAGGTATAGGTAGGTGTGCCGACACTCAAAAAGGTGAACTTTGTTTTTCCATCACCCTCCGCGGTGTTCAGAAGAGAAAAACGCTGCTCGGAGCGAGTAATTGTTACTTCTACGTCAGTTCCGATTTCTTGTGCAATTTTTTCTCGATTGGCTTGTTCTTGCACCTGCAGAATTTGGTTGTCGAAACTAGGAAGTGGATTGATTGTGGCAGGATCTATTCCAACAACAGACAGCAAAGAGGTTTCATCTCGAGACTCATAAACGCGACTTACTGCTGTAATTGATGGAGTCGTTGAGAGGTCGCTTTCTTGTGACCACATCGCAATCGTGCCAAGTAGCCCTGCGACTACCACAATCCACCAGCGGGCGATAATTCCCTTGGCTACTGGAATAAGTTCAACTTCTCCGACTTCGCGTTTCAAGATTCCCATTGCAAATCAGCCTACCAGTGGAGGTTTCTGCCGATTTTCCATGTTTGCAAGTGGTGCAACCGTTTTTGTGCTTTTCCGTGTCACCATGGATGCAATGGATAACCACCCCCTACATCAAGTCGATGACCTTGCTCGAATCCTGTCGTATCAGGATGCTCGCGATGAGTCATCTCTCATCTATGAAGTTGCCCCAGAGATGTATGCCATGTCGTGCTGGACCCCAGAGTTTTGCACAGCGCTTATTCGTGCCGCCAACCTTGTCGGTGGCTACACGTCGCATGAGGGCGACCCTGTTCCTGGCCAGGAGATTTCACTCGCTGCGATTAGCCCAAGTTTGTTTGAAGCAGTGCAGAACGACATGGGAATGCGAATCTGGCCACAGCTTCAGCAACATTGGCCTTTGATTGACTATCACGGCATAAATGACGCTTTTATCATTCGCTACGAAGTTGGTGGACAAGAAGAACTGCGTATTCA
>JALQWV010000054.1 GCA_023263465.1 Ilumatobacteraceae bacterium | reverse complement strand
TTCTGCAACTTCATCTTCGCTGAGTCGTCGACCATGGGGGTTCATTTCAAGTGAAATTCCAGCGTCATGAAGAGACTTTGCCTGGGCAAAATTGCCCAAATTGAACGAAGAAGTAGTGATCAATACTTTTGACACGATGGTCAACCTATCTGATAATCAGTTGTTCAGAATTGCAATGCTTTGGTCAAGAATCGCACGGGGTTCGGAACCGTACGTGCATATTGGTCGGTGAACTGTTTGCGCGCTTCAATGGTCACAGGTGAATTCCACCAAGTATCAACATCATTCCAAATGGAGTTAATAAATGAAGCCGCGGATTCTGGAGTTCGGTGGAAGACCCCTGCCTCTTCGAGTGCTTTAAAAACAGTTTCAGCGCTGTTCCTGACCTTCATGTAGGAGTCGTTCCAGGTGATAATGGTTGGCGCGTTTAGTGCAATTGCGTCAGGGATCGATGTTCCGTTGTGAGCAATAAGCACCAAGCGACTTTCGTTTAGGCGTGTTTCGAAGTGGATATCCCCAAGGTCTTGCTTGATATCTGGAGCATGCAGCTTCCACCAAGCAATTTGCGATGACGCAGCGTCTTGGTGCGCATGGTGTATTCGGAGAAGTGCGTTATGGCGTATCTCGGGTTGGAGTCTGTTTATAGTCGACTTCAGATGGTCAAGGTACGTTGAACCTTCGGACATGTCCGAAAAGATTGAGCGAGGGTACTTCCATAGTTGGTCAGTGATAACCAGCAATGAAACTTTGGACCGGGATGGATGCAACTTGCGTCCATTGAGAGGTAGTGCAAAACCTCTATACGCCGGTCCCTCCGTTTTCCAACCCCAAGTGATGTAACGATCGGCAACAAGACACTCGTGCCGTTCTGAGAATGAGGGGAATTCAGAGATTCCATAATTACCACCATGCTGTGCGAGCACGAGTTGACTTCCGCTTTCCACTGCGAGCGCTGTCCAATAATTGAACACGTCGTCATAGAGATGTCGGTTAGCGGTGAATATAGCTTTGGGTGGCCGTTTTGACCTCCACGGTTTTTTAGTCTGGTTTAGATCAACGTAGTGCTCAACGTAAATGCACGGCATGTAACTTGGAAGAAGCGCAATAATTGTTTGGGCCCTAAATGAATTGTTGCTGTTTGACTTGCTTAATGAGTATCGAAGCTCGGAATTTCTTTTTGCTTCAGGAAGATTCTGAGCCTTTAGGCGTTGAGGGATTCGTCCCAAGCGCAAGTTAAGGAGCACCTCTGTCTTTCTTGATAAGTAAGTTGCCGTAACGAAACTGCGACTAAATTTACGACCGGACGTTCTCATTTGCGAGTTGCCAACGTCTGTTACAGCGGTACCTTCGGAGATTTTTTGGCGTTGTAGTTGAACAGAAGTGTCATAATGCAAGCGCGCAACAAAACTCTCGGATTTTGAGAACTCATGAAATTGCTTCAATGAGTTTGCTGGAGGGAACTGCGCGGACGCAGTGGGAAGCTCAGCTTTCCTCTCAATATCAAACATACGAAACATGACCATGTCAGCAAACTGTTGAAGCCATGCTCCTACAAGGATGTTCCAATATCTCGTGCTGTAGTGGACGCTATGAATTTCATTCAGGTTTGTTGCGACTTGATCCAAAACCTGCCGAAACACAATTAAGGTCTCGTCAAACCACTCAGACTTTGAATCAATCAACGACCTAGTCCCTTAGTTCAATCGCTTGAAGCCGGAACTACATGTAGGTCCATCAAGCAAAGACTTCACGTCTCGTCCATCTTCACATTCTTTAATTAGGGCAAAGACTGGCTCGAGTTCAGCGAAGAAACGGTCGACGATTTCCTTTGTATGAACTGTTGCGACATACACGCTTGTTCCGGCAAGGTACGACTTTTTCAGCATCTCTTGGGTAATAAGAGTCTTGTACTCAAGTGCAAATTTAGAGTCAACCGAAAATGAGGTAAGAGCGGGCAATCCGCTTGTCTTGATTGCGACGCCATTCGATTTAGCGATTGATTGCCATTGTTCGGTGATGTATGAGCCCATCTTCGTAATGATTTCCCATGACTTGGTTTGTTCCATCACGTCGAGCGTTGCGAGAGCGGCGGTAGGACCAATTCGTTCAGTCCAGAAAGTACTGCTGATGAATGTGTTTTGGGCTGCTTCCATGACTGAACGTTTGCCTAGAACTGCAGTAATTGCGTAACCATTGCCTAGCGCTTTGCCAAACATTGCCATGTCTGGCTCCACGCCGAACATTTTGTGAAGTCCGCCAAATGTTTGTCTGAATCCAGAAGTGCATTCATCAAACATCAACACGATCCCATGCTTGGTAGCAAGGTTGCGAACCTTCTGCAAAAAGTCATTCTCTGGTCCGAAGTTTCGAGAGACCTCCATCATGATTGCCCCCAAATCATGGGTGGAGATAAGTGCTTCAAGTTCGTCAACGCGGTTGTAGTTAAACGTGAGGACTGAACCACGAAGATTTTCGGGAACTCCATTTGGTTCAAGGCCTGGGAGCAAATGTCCTGCCAAAGTATTTTCAGTTCCAAGGTTTGCAGCCAGGTACCAGTCATGCCAACCGTGATAACCACATATTGCGACCTTCGATTTTCCTGTGGCAGCGCGTGCAATTCGGATTGCAATGGCGTTAGCTTCACCACCAGTTCTGGCGAATCTGGCCATTTCTGCCCATGCGTGCATAGCAATTAGACGCTCTGCCAAGTACACCTCTTCGGGGCAGTTAAGAGTGCTCATGTTTCCATCACGGACAGTTTTTGCAACAGCCGCATCAAC
>JALQWV010000168.1 GCA_023263465.1 Ilumatobacteraceae bacterium | reverse complement strand
CAATCAGTAGCTCTACTGATTGATAATTGATTTTGTTGATTTCTCAACGATGTTTTGTTTGGCCGGATTTTCATCCGACCGGAATTGACAGACAGCAAAACTGCGACCCTTGCGGATCGTGTCCTACTGCCCGCACTGGCGTTCAGTCTTCTCTTTCGTTTTCAAGGAGCAATCACCTTGTGTTACTCGAGTTAATGAGCAGCTGTAACACTGCACGATTACTCGGTCATAACACGTGGTTGCCGCACATGAGCCGATTCGTTGCTGAGCAACCAACCTGCCGATGAGGCGGAGTGCAAATCTAGCGGGGAGAAATGGCCTGCGTCAACCTGCCTCACAAGAAAAACCCTTATTTCTTTTGGCTTTGCGGAGACCTTGGGCACAAAATTGAGCATCGCCCTTAGCCCGCTTGAGTCTGCCGGTGGTTCGGCCTAAAACCGATGCTGGGTATGGGTTTTAGCCAGCAAAATCGAGCAAATGGTACGCCGTTTTACCCTTGCGTAGGAGCATCCAGCGTCCATGGAGCAATTCCACTTTGTCCAGTTTGGCGTGCTCATCCAACTGCTCCCCATTGGCACGCACGCTTCGCTGCTGCAACAGACGGCGTGCTTCCGAATTTGAGGTGGCTAATCCTGTTGTTACTAAGACGCCAATTGCATCGTGCAATACCGCTGTACCCATTTGTGTCACTGCAACTTCTTGTGCGATCAATTTCAACGTTGCTTCACTTGCAAAAACTGGATTCGCACCGAACAATACGTCTGCGGCTTGCTCCGCTGCACTCGCTGACTCCTCTCCGTGCAACATGGCAGTAATTTCATTTGCGAGCGTGCGTTGTGCAATGCGCTTCTCTGGACTGAGACGTTGCTCATTAAGGATAGATGCAACTTCTTCCATCGGTCGCAAAGAAAACTGTGGCAACATGCGTTCAATATCGATGTCGGAAACTTGCATCCAGAACTGGCGGAACTGATACGGAGAAGTTCGCTTCGCATCAAGCCATACTGCACCATCTGCAGTTTTTCCAAACTTTGTACCATCTGACTTCGTTACCAGTGGCCATGTAAGGCCAAACGATTCACGGCCTAAACGCTTACGAATGAGATCAATGCCCGCAGTGATATTGCCCCACTGATCGGAACCACCCATCTGCATTTCGCAGTCGAGGTATTCACATAAATGCCTGAAGTCGTTTGCTTGCAGGAGCATGTAACTGAATTCAGTAAAGGACAATCCATTGCCATCGCTGATGCGCGACTTCACAGAATCTTTTGCCATCATTTGATTCACCGTGATGTACTTACCAACATCGCGCAAGAAGTCAAGCACAGGAACATCTTTTGTCCATGTTGCGTTATCAACCAATACTGCCTTGTTCGCTCCAGAATCAAAATCCAAAATGCGTTCAAGTTGACCTTTTATGCAGGACACGTTGTGTGCAAGAGCGTCGGCGTCCAGCAAATTACGTTCTTCACTGCGGCCGGATGGATCTCCCACCATTCCAGTTGCGCCACCAGCAAGCACCACTGGTCTGTGACCGAGCAATTGAAAACGGCGCAAACTGATTTGTCCGAGCAGGTTGCCAACATGTAACGAGTCTGAGGTTGGATCAAATCCAACGTATGCAGACATTTGCGCTGAGGTGCTGCGCTTCGTAAGTTCGGCCCGATCGGTGGAGTCATGAATGAGTCCGCGCGAAGCAAACTCTTGTACTACGTCACCAAATTGAGCCATATACCGATGTTAGATCGCGAGTGACGTGCGAAGTGATGCAATAACCGAAGCAAATCGGGCTCGTTGATCCTCTGCTGCTTGTGGTCCAGCAGCTCCAGGTGACGAACGAAGTTGCACTCCTACCCCACTACCCATGACGTGAAGAGCATCTGCTGCAAAGCTCGGGGATTCGGCAACCAATTGTTGCAATGATTGCGAACCGGAAATTGCTTGTTGCACGAGATCACCAACAATGGCGTGCGCTTGTCGAAATGGTGTTCCCTTGCGCACGAGGTATTCAGCTAAATCTGTTGCCGACAATGACTGCACATCGGCAGCCGCACGCATGCGATCTGCATTAAACGTCGTCGTCTGAATCATTCCAGTCAGCGCGCCTACAGCCAACGAAACCTGGTCGTACGAGTCGAATAGCGGTTCCTTGTCTTCCTGCAGGTCACGGTTGTACGCAAGAGGCAAACCTTTCAGCGTGGTCAGCAATCCGGTGAGATTGCCAATGAGACGCCCGGCCTTGCCACGAGCAAGCTCTGCGATATCGGCGTTCTTTTTTTGCGGAAGCATTGAAGACCCGGTGGCATACCGATCATCGAGTGTGGCAAACCCGAATTCTTCCGAAGTCCACAGCACCCATTCTTCGCCGATACGCGACAGATGCGTGCCAATGAGCGCAAGATTAAACAGCGCCTCTGCAACGAAGTCGCGATCGGAAACAGCATCAAGTGAATTGGAGAATCTGTTGGCAAATCCCAATTCACGCGCAGTGAAATCGGGATCGAGCGGCAACGATGAGCCAGCGAGTGCTCCAGCACCTAACGGTGAAACATCAGCGCGCTTGATTGTGCTGATGAGACGATCAATATCGCGAGTGAACGCCCACGCGTGAGCCATAAGGTGATGAGCGAGCAACACCGGCTGAGCACGTTGCACATGGGTGTAACCAGGAAGATACACACCATCACTTCCCCATCCAGCTACGTCAGCACGCTGCGTGAGCACATCGCAAAGAACGAGCAGACGTTCTGCAAGTTCCGCAAGCTCTCGTTTAGTCCATAAGCGCAGTGCTGTGACGCATTGATCGTTACGACTTCTTCCGGTGTGCAATTTTCCGCCAACCGATCCGGCAATCTGAGTAACCCGACGTTCAATTGATGTGTGGATGTCTTCTTCGCCCGCAACAAACTGGAATGTTCCATTTGCCATTTCTTCGGCAACTTGCCGTAACGCAGATTCGATGTGAGCAACCTCGGAAGGCGGCAGAATACCCGCGTGACCAAGGCCTTTTACATGCGCAAGCGAACCTGCAATGTCGTCTTTCCACAGCCGCTTATCGAACGACAAACTTTCAGTAAAAGCCAAGAGTTCTTCGGCTGGACCACTACTAAATCTGCCATGCCAGAGTGGCTGTGATTGATCGTCGCTCATTTTGAACCCTTTGTTTTCTGCAAGCCAGCAAGTTTGCCAAGATGCGCAGCAAGTTTTTTTGCTCCGTAGTTTTGGCTGGCAACACAAAACATGGTGTCGTCGCCAGCAACTGTTCCCGCAAGACCTTCAATACGTGAGCGATCGAGCGCCGAGGCAACAACATGTGCGCAGCCGGGGGGCGTACGAATAATGACAATGGGTTCGCTGATTTGAATGTCAGCAACCCACTCTGCAAGCACACGACGCAACTGCTCAAGCGGCGCAATTCGATCTGGCTCAAACTCTGGAATGGCATATGCGGTTTCGCCATGTGAGGTGCGCACTTTGACCGCACCGATTTCTTCTAAATCGCGAGAAACCGTGGCCTGGGTAGCCACAATGCCAGCCTTCTTCAGTAGTGCTACCAATTGTGTATGGCTGGTGACGTCGTGATCTGCAATGATCTGCGCAACAGCACCTTGTCGTTGCACTTTAGTAGTCATATGTTCGCTCCCATTAGAAACGCAAGCACTCCACGTGCTGCGTGCATTCGGTTATGCGCTTGCTGATAAACCTTGCTTTGCGGGCCGTCAATGACCGAAGGCGAAACTTCCTGTCCACGGTGTGCCGGCAAACAATGCATAAACACGGCTTGTGAATCTGCAAGCGACATGATTTCATTTGTTACTTCAAACCCAGCGAACACTGCTTCGCGTTCTTCAGACTCACTCTCTTGACCCATTGACGTCCAAGTGTCCGTGTGGACTGCATGTGCACCGCTCACTGCGATAGCAATGTCGCGATACTGCTCCACCGAGGCAGCACCAAGTTCTGTTAGTCCAAGCAATTCAGTGTCCTGCGCGTCATACCCTTCTGGGCAACCAAGACGAATGTGCATGCCCAACATGGCCGAGGCTTCGCATAACGAACGAGCAACATTATTGAAATCACCGACAAACGTAACTGTTTTCCCTGCGAGATCACCAAACACCTGTTGCATGGTCAACACATCGGCAACTGCTTGCAGAGGGTGTGCAAAATCGCTCAGCATGTTGACAACAGGTACAGAAGAAACTGCTGCCATGCGATGCAACACGCTGTGATCGAACACTCTTGCACATAGCAAGGCGTGATATCCCGACATCACATTGGTGATGTCTTCTACCGATTCACGCACATCGATACCTACTTCCTCACCTCGCGTGTACACCGGGTGTCCTCCAAGTTGCACAACAGCCATCTCCATACTGTGCCGAGTTCGATTAGACGGCTTTTCGAAGATGAGTGCTGCGCCTTTACCGTCAAGAGGACGCCCAAGTGCAGCGATTGGTGCTTGAGATAATGCAAGAACATTGCGCAATTCATGCGCAGTTAAGTCATAGGTGTGCAGGAAATTTCTGTGAGTCATGACGTGAAACCTTTCAGCACTGCAGAGATGATGTCGGCGGCTTCTCGAATTTCTTCTTCAGAGACATTTAGCGGAGGCGCGAGACGCAATGCTGTTGCTGTTACCGCGTTGGTGACTAAACCATTTTTGAGAAGCTGCAATTGAACTTCCTTAGCATCGATGCCCTGAGCGAGCTCTACACCGAGCAACAGTCCACGGCCACGAACGGACACAACCTGAGGAAGCGCCTGCACCAGTGCGGTAAGCAATGCACCCTTTTCAATGGCCAACTTTGGCGCGTCTAAACGCTGCATTTCCTTGATGGTTGCTCGTGCCGCAGCGGTAGCGATAGCGGTACCACTAAAGGTGCTGCCGTGATCGCCAGGTTTAAACACTGAGGCAACTTCCTGCTTTGCCCAAATACCACCAATCGGCATTCCGTTGCCCATGGCCTTGGCCATAATCACCACGTCTGGCGAAATGCCATAGTGCTCGAAACCAAACCATGAACCAGTTCTTCCGTAACCAGTTTGCACTTCGTCAATCATCAACAGAACACCACGCTCGCGGCAGATCTGCTCTGCATACTTCATGTATTCCTGTGAAGCAGGGATTACTCCGCCTTCTCCTTGCACCGGTTCGAGCAACACGGCGGCAACGGATGCATCAACTGCAGCATCGAGTGCAGCAATGTCGTCGAACACCACATGCTTGAACCCTTGAGGCATCGGCTGAAATGGTTCATGCTTGGCGGGCTGTCCAGTTGCTGCCAGTGCCGCAAGGGTTCTTCCGTGGAAGCTCCCCAGTGCACTGACCACAGTGTGTCGACCGCGACCGCCAAACTTACGAGCCAACTTAATTGCGGCCTCATTAGCTTCGGCCCCAGAGTTGCAGAAGAACACTTGTCCTCCGCCACCCAACAATTGGTCGACAAGTACTGCTGTTTCGGTTGCAACAGGATTGGCAAAGAAATTGCTGACATGCATCAGCGTTGCGGCTTGTTCAGCTATTGCAGAACTCACAATTGGATGACTATGCCCTAACGACGTGACTGCAATGCCACACAGAAAATCGAGGTACCGCTTGCCATCAACATCCCACAATTGCGTTCCCGAACCGCGCTCGAACATGACTTGCGGTGGACCAAAGACCGGCATGAACGGGCAATAGTTGCCAGAGGTAGCAAAAGCATGTGCTGTCATTTCTTCCCCACTTCTTGATCTGCGGTGATCATGGTTCCAACTCCGGCAATTGTGAACAGTTCGATAAGCAACACATGCGGAATGCGTCCATCCAAAATGTGACAACGCGATACACCGCTGGTAATTGCATCTACACAACTTTCCATTTTCGGAATCATGCCGCCGTCAAT
Source organism: Ilumatobacteraceae bacterium (assembly GCA_023263465.1). Taxonomy (GTDB): domain Bacteria; phylum Actinomycetota; class Acidimicrobiia; order Acidimicrobiales; family Ilumatobacteraceae; genus UBA3006. Next base: position 5,914 of record JALQWV010000168.1, on the reverse strand, counting down.
TGCGCCATCTTCCACAAGTCGTTTAATTTCAGACGCTGTTGTGCGCCGAATAATTGAAGCAGCATCGTCCTTGTTCGCGCGAAGACCTTCGATATCGGTGAGATAGATGAGCTTTTCTGCACCTAACGCAACGGCGATTGCTGCAGCAGCCGTATCTGCATTCACGTTGTAAGCCTGACCAGACGCATCGCTACCAATAGTGGCAACAACGGGCACAGCATTGTCGGCAATCGCACTCTTCAACACCGTTGGATCAACAGTTGCAATATCGCCAACAAAGCCCAACTCAGGGTCACGTTGAGTCACTCGCAACAAACCGGCGTCTTGCCCTGACACGCCAATTGCTGAAGCGCCATGCACATTTATTGCGGACACCAATTGTGGGTTGACCGTGCCAAGCAGAACCATGCTCGCGATTTCCACCGTCTCCGCATCGGTGACCCGCAGACCGTTGCGAAATTCTGGCTTCTTTCCCAGTCGTTCCATGAGAGCGCTGATTTGTGGTCCACCTCCGTGCACGACCACTGGCTTAATGCCCACTGCATGCATGAGAGCGATATCTTGCGCAAACGTGCCAGCAGCATCTGCATCACTTGCCCCAGCAAGGGCGTTGCCACCGTACTTAACGACAACTGTCTTACCCGCAAACCGCTGGATATATGGCAGCGCTTCAATAAGTAATGCTCCAACTCGCTCGTGTGATTCATTCATCAATTCGCTCATGGATACATTCCCACCATTGACAAACCTTCGAGTTCATTCAACCCGAGCGCAACATTTGCCGCTTGGACTGCCCCACCAGAAGCTCCCTTCGCCAAATTGTCAAGCGCACTGAGCACCATGACATAACCCGTGCGCTCGTCGTAACGCGCAGTGATGTGAGTGACATTGGTGCCAAGAGTTGCCTTGGTGGACGGTGAGTTCTGACCTACAACAATGAGAGGCTCTTTCGCATATGCACGCGCGAGTGTTGCCAATAGCGATGCAGTTGTCGGAGATGTACCTGTTGCTGGTCGTGCGTAACACGTTGCCAGAATTCCCCGATTCATCGGAGACAAATGTGGGGTAAACAAAATCTGTGCACCAGTGACTTGTTCAATCTCAGGAGTGTGCCTGTGATCCAGCAATCCATAAGCGGTGAAATCTTCGTCGACCGTATTAAACGAATTCGAATGCTTTGCCGCGCGACCAGCGCCAGAAACGCCCGAAGCGGCATCCACAATCACCCCAGCTGGGTCTATGACTCCGCTTTTCACCAATGGTTGCAACGCCAAACTCGCAGCAGTTACGTAGCAACCAGGTGTAGCAATCAGGCGCGCAGTCTTCAACTGCTCTCGATACAACTCCGGCAGGCCATACACCGCACTTGCGACTAGTTCTGGATGAGTGTGCGCAAACCCATACCACTGCGGATACTTTGTCGTATCGGTCAAACGAAAAGCAGCCGATAGGTCAACGACCAATTTCACCTTATTGACCAGTTGTGGCACCAGTTCCAGCGAGGCTTCGTGAGGTAAACCAAGAAACAGCACGTCACAAGCAAGAGCTTTGTCGATGTTGAATTCTTCGAATACCAAATTCGGATAAGTGGCAGCAAGCGATGGGTACAACGATCGTGCCAGGATTCCCGCCTGCGAATCACCTGTTGCATACTTCACATCGAAGTGCGAATGGGAAGCGCAGACGCGCAGCAGTTCTGCCCCGGTGAAGCCGGATGCACCGATTATGCCAATAGAGAACATTGCATAATTATACATTGGTTCGCATAACTATGCAACGACCGATATGAGCTATCCCCGCAGTACCGCCCCAAGCTTTTCGGCGGCGGAAATGCACTTCGCACGCACATCTGATACTTCCACATCAGTCAGCGTACGATCGGGAGCCTGTAAACGTAAGCGATAGGCCAAACTGCGCGAATCCTCATTCACTCCCTTGCCGCGATATACGTCAAACAGCGCCAAATCAATAAGCAAGTTGCCACCAGCCTGACGCAGGGCCTTCACCATCGTGGCCGCGGAAACGCTGTTCGTCACGACGAAGGCGAGGTCGAAATCACTTGATGGATACTTGCTCACGACCTGTGCAGATTGCGGCTTAGGTACTTCACTGAGAACCACCGAAAGGTTGACTTCTAAACACGCGACACGGCCGACAATGCCGGCATTGGCCAACACCGTTGGATCAATTTCTCCTACTGAGCCAAGCACCAATTTGCCGCGCTTCAATTGCGCGCTTCGAGTTGCGTGATATCCAGCTGGTGGTTGGTCTTGTGTCAGTTGAGCGCCAACGCCTAGCGAGGACGAAACCTGACTCCACAAGTCCATCGCAACCGAAGCATCAGCACCAGCGACCATAATGCACAATGATTCAAATTCATCGGGAAGCACTTCTGTGCCCTGCGGATACACATGACCAATTTCAAACAAGGAAATATCGCGAATGCGATGCGATTGGTTGTACGCAATGGATTTCAACATGCCGGGAACCAGCGAAGTGCGCAATACGCTCTCTTCAGCAACGAGCGGGTTTGCAAGCTTCAAAGCGTTGTCTTCACTGAGACCAACTTTTGCAAGATCGCCTGGCGCAAGGAACGGATTGGGCATGGCTTCGCTCGCTCCGAGAGACACCACGATCTCGCGCAAGATTCGTCGTCTTCGCTGAACATCGGAGAGACGGCCATGCACCGGAGACGTTGGAACGATCTTGCCCAGATTGTCGTAGCCATAATGGCGCGCGACTTCCTCAACAATGTCAATTTCGCTACTGCAATCATTGCGCCAGGAAGGAATACCAACGACTACTGACCCATCACTGGCGGAATTGGTAATGGTGAATCCAATTGGAGAAATGAGATCTTCAAGACCTTTTGCTGTGACATCGATGCCGAGTACTCGCTTAATGGTGTTCAGTCGCACTTCTGTGGTTCTCATCTTCTGAGGCAATGCATCAGTACGAGCATCGGTAGCACCCGAATGCACAACGAGGTTTGGACACGTAATACGCAAGAGTTCAGCAAAACGGGCTAAAGCGAACTCTGCACCATACGGATCGACGCCGCGCTCGAAGCGAAGCGAAGCCTCAGTACGCAAAGCAAGGCGAGTTGATGTTGCACGCACTGCATCGGGTTCGAAGTATGCGATTTCGACAGCGATTGATGTTGTTGCATCGGTTACTTCCGATTCGAGACCGCCCATGATTCCTGCGATACCCACAGGCTTGTCTTGTGCATTGCAAATCAGTAGGTCGTCAGCCGAAAGCGTTCGTTCTACTGCATCCAAGGTGGTGAACTGCTCGCCTTCACGAGCCAGGCGTACGATGAAGCCGTCTTTCACTGAATCGAAGTCGTAAGCGTGATTCGGTTGATTCAATTCAAGATTGACTAGGTTCGAAACGTCGACGACATTGTTGATCGACCGCATTCCTGCGCGTGCAAGACGTCGAGCAATCCAATCAGGCGATTGCGTAATGGCAATCCCTGACATGACCTGGACGGTAAATCGGCTGCAACGCTCTGGTGCGGCGATTGAGACGGGAACGGTAAGCGATTGTCCGGTGGCCGATTGATCGATTTTTGGAAGTACGAACTGTTTCCCCATGCCTGCAGCCAAATCGCGAGCCACCCCGAGGTACCCCGTGCAATCTGGTCGGTTTCTGGTGACGTCTAGATCGAACACAGTGTCTGACTCGACTCCGAGTGCTTCGTAAACATCGAGCCCAAGCGCCGTGCCCTGAGGAAGAATAAGCAAGCCACTTCCGTCCGAGCTCAACCCAATTTCCGTTCCTGAACACAACATGCCTTCGCTATCAATTCCCAAAATTCCACGCTGCGTGATGACGCGACCGTCGGGCATGTTGGTGCCAAGCGTTGCTAAAGGAACGATGTCTCCAGCTTTCATGTTGGTCGCTCCACACCACACATGTCGTTCCACCCCATCACCCGCATCCACATACACACGTGTAACTTTTGCCGCATCAGGGTGCTTTTCGAGACGAACGACTTTCGCTGTGACCACACCCTTTACTGGCGTACCGACACGATCTACAGATTCAACAGCTAAACCAAGTTCGGTAAGGCGATCGGCTATGCCATCGACATCATTGCCAAAGTCGGCAAATTCGTTCAGCCATGAATGCAAAATTTTCATGAGAACTGCCTTAGGAAGCGCAGATCATTGGTGTACATCTCGCGAATGTCTTCAACGTTGTGACGCTCTTTTGCCATGCGATCAATTCCGAATCCAAACGCAAAACCCGTGTACTCATCAGGATCAATTCCGCCTGCGCGCAATACGTTTGGGTGCATCATTCCGCAACCACCTAGTTCAATCCATGCACCATTTGCACGACGAATATCGAACTCGGCACTTGGCTCGGTGAACGGAAAGAATGAAGGACGCAACCGGCTGGTGAATTCGTTACCGAAGAATGCTTTCGTAAATGCTTCGATGATTCCGGCCAAATGCGCAAACGTAATTCCTTTGTCAACCACGATGCCTTCAATTTGATGGAACACAGGCATATGGGTTGCATCAGGTGTGTCGCGACGGAAAACCCTTCCTGGCATAACTGCATAAATGGGTGGATCCCAGGATTGCATCACGCGAATTTGTACAGGTGATGTGTGTGTACGCAACAATACCGAGTTTGGTTCTTGCTCTGCTGTTGCTGGTTCAATAAACATCGTGTCAAACTCGCTACGTGCGGGGTGCGTTTTTGGCATGTTCAGAGCTTCAAAGTTGTAAAAGTCAGTTTCAACTTCTGGACCTTCGGCAACTTGGAACCCAAGGCCAATAAATACATCTTCCAACCGTTGGGTGGCCTGCGTGACGATATGCGTACTACCTCTTCGTTTTGCCGTAACAAACTCGGACAAATCCATTGCTTCTGATGCGACTTGTTGGGCACGCTCGCCAGCAAGCAGCAATGCCATGCGCTCGCCTATCGCAGCCTCAATCGCTTGAGCACATGCGTTTATCGCCAGACCTGCAGATTTGCGTTCTTCAGCGTCTTGAATCTTGCCAAGTTGCGAGCGCAAGACAGTTAATGCTGACTTCTTGCCCGCAAGCTCTGCTTGGACCGATCGCAAACCTGCGGCATCACGAGCACCGGCAATGGCAGACAATGCCTCTGTTTGGGCCTGCGAAATTTCGCTCGCGAGAGTGTCTGAAGATGGCATTTCGCCTATTGACGCTAGTCGTTCCAGTTTTTCGAATTGGGCTTAGTTTGCGTGGTCGCGCTGGTGAGCCACCTCAAAACACACCACCGTTGCCGCCATGGCGACATTTAGGCTTTCACTTCGACCGCGATGTGGAATGCTGATCCATTGGTCAACCAATTCGGCGTCATTCATGCCGTGTGCTTCGTTGCCTACCACGATGGCAATTTTTCCAGTGAGGGATGCTTCAGTGAATGGAAGGCTTCCTGGCTGCTCGTGCGATGAGGTTCCAACTATGGAGAACCCTGCTTGCTTCGCTTCGTCAATAGTGACGTCTTCAAAAACTGGGATGTAAAACATCGAGCCAGCAGATGAACGCACCACTTTTGAGTTAAAGGCTTCAACCGTTCCAGGCGTGAGCACTACGCCCGATGCTCCAGCAGCCTCGGCCGAACGAAAGATGGTTCCTAAGTTGCCCGGATCAGAGATCTGATCAGCGATCACGATCCACTCACATGATTCAAGTTCTTCCACTTCGGAGACCCGACGTTCAGCGATAGCAATGACTGGTTGTGGCGTTGTCGTGCTTGCAACGCGTTCAAGCACTCCGTTTTCTAATTCAAACGTACGGGCGGATGTACCAAGAACAGCCATCCCACCTGGAGCCACGAATTGCTCTTCGATATTCCAGCCAGCACTGATCGCTTCAGCAATGAGTACGTGGCCCTCGATGACAAATGCATTGTCCGTAATACG
>JALQWV010000073.1 GCA_023263465.1 Ilumatobacteraceae bacterium | reverse complement strand
ATAAAACCCGCACGCAGGTATTTGAGATTTCTGAGCTTGGCTTGGTGGAAATGACCCGAAAGCGCATTGGCGAGGGGTTGTTAACCAATTTTGCTGATCCATGTGTGACCTGTGACGGTCGAGGGGTCATGATCGACCTGTCCATGTTGGATTGAGCAGGGTCGGATACATCAGAGTTGGGAAGCCCGATAGTTCAGGGGTAGAGTAGGAGACCGCTATGTACGCAGTAATCGCAACCGGAGGAAAGCAAGAGAAAGTCGCACAGGGCCAACAGGTCCATGTGGAACTTCTCCATGCAGCAGATGGCGCTGAGGTGAAATTCACCCCGGTGCTCCTCGTTGATGGTGCGACCGTGTTGTCAACACCTGGCGAATTGGCCAAGGCAACCGTGACTGCAAAAGTTGTTGGTAAGGCTGCTGGTCCAAAGATCGACGGCTTCACGTATAAGCGCCGCACCAACCAGCGCCGTCGCTTCGGACATCGTCAAAAGTATTCGGTGATTGAAATCACCAGCATCGCGAAAGGCTGAAACATGTCAAAGACCAAGGGTGGCGGTTCTACACGTAACGGTCGCGATTCAAACGCGCAACGTCTCGGCGTCAAAGTGTTTGACGGCACCAAGATCACTGCGGGAACCATACTCATTCGTCAGCGTGGCACCAAAGTGCACCCCGGCAAAAATGTTGGCATCGGCAAAGACGACACGTTGTTTGCTCTTGCACACGGCAGTGTGAAGTTTGGCGAACGTCGTGGCCGCAAGGTTGTTGACGTTCTTCCAACCGCATAACGATTCTCGCGTTTTAGTGCGTGTCGATTCCCTGCGGGAGTCTGCTTTGTTCCCAACCCAGTAGGGATGCGCCTTGTCGGCATGCAAACCTGTCGGTCATTCCACCTACGTATGCAACTGCATCTCGCAACGCTTGTTCGCTATGAGACGGTGAAATTTCGTGGTGTGACTGTGTTGCCATGAGATGCGGATGTGCAACGTAGTGCTCAACGAGAGCACGTAATAGATCGATCACCGACTTCGCTTGATTGCGCGAGGCTTCGCGCATGTAGATGTTGTCGTAATTGAATTTACGAAATGCTGCCAGTGCATCGGCTTCGTTTGACTTCATGCCAACTCGGCCATTGTGCAAACTTGCCCCGATCATTGACGAAATGAATGCGCGCAGTTGGCTGGAGCGAGTCTCCCCGCAATAGGTGCGCACGATGTCGGGCAACTGACTTGGCGAAACTATTCCTGTTGCGACTGCATCTTCGAAGTCGTGACAGACATAAGCAATGCGGTCTGCCCACGACACGACTTCGCCTTCGGGTGTTTGCGGCGCAGGACGTGACCACGAGTGGTTACGAATGCCGTCGAGAGTTTCGGCGCACAAGTTAAGGGGAACGAGCGTGACATCGGCGCCCCATACTGCGTGGTCAAATCCCTCGGGAATAAATGGGCTAAGTGCATCCTCGCTGGCGTGTCCACCAGGACCGTGACCACAGTCGTGTCCAAGCGCAATGGCTTCGGTGAGTGCAACATTGAGCCCCAGTGCGCGTGAAACTGCAGTGGCAACTTGGGCAACTTCGAGTGCGTGCGTGAGGCGGGTGCGTTGGTGGTCTTGCGGAAACACAAACACTTGGGTTTTACCGGCGAGTCGGCGAAAGGCTGACGCATGCAAAATGCGATCACGATCGCGCTCAAAACACGTGCGGAATGGGTCTTCCTCTTCGGTTATCGCACGATTGCCGGCACCAAACGATCGAGTGGCCAGAGGTGCAAGTAGTTCGTGCTCGCGGGCTTCGCGTTCACGACGGTCAACAATGTGCGTGCTCCCTGATCCTGCCCATGAATCGGCGTGGGCAAAACGTATGCCGTCATTGTCGAATCCATGCATGGTGTTGGCCCACGCAATAGCCCTGCTGTGTGATTCGCTTGGGTCAATACTTTCGGCAGGACCTGTGGCTGGAGTATTCACGGTGTTCACGATATGTCGCTCATGATCTGCCACCACGATAGATACGGGGTGTTGCAGCAGTAGCCTAGAAACCCCCTATGAGTGCATTTGTCGACGAAGCCCAACTCAACGTTCGTGGTGGCGACGGCGGCTTTGGTTGCGTCAGTTTCCGTCGTGAAGGTCCGGTTGCATTTGGCGGTCCAAACGGTGGCGACGGTGGCGACGGTGGGTCAGTGTGGCTCGTTGCCGATCACAACGTTGCTTCGCTGCTGGCGTTCCGCGATCACCCGCACCGACGGGCTGGCGACGGCGTGAACGGCATGGGGAAGGACTTGCACGGTCGCCGTGGAGCCGACCTCATTGTGAGTGTTCCTGAGGGGACTGTGGTGAAAGATTTGTATACCGGTGAAATTTTGGCCGACCTTCCCGTGCATGGATCGAAGTGGTGTGCTTCGCGAGGCGGACAAGGCGGTCGCGGTAATGCGCGGTTCTTATCCAATCGTCGACGTGCCCCAAAGTTTGCTGAACAAGGTGAGCACGGAATTGAACGCTGGTTAAAACTTGAATTGAAATTAATGGCCGACGTTGCGCTGGTCGGTTTTCCAAATGCGGGTAAGAGCACATTTATTAGTTCGGTTTCGGCAGCAAAGCCAAAAATTGCGAATTATCCGTTCACCACGCTTGAGCCGCACCTTGGTGTTGTGCGCTTAGATGCTGAGACTGAATTCATCATTGCCGACATCCCGGGAATTATTGAAGGTGCGAGTCAAGGTAAAGGCCTTGGCCATCAATTTCTTCGTCATATTGAACGCGCTCGCGTGTTGTGCGTGCTCGTCGATCTGGCACCAATGGATGGCATGTCTGCTCAAGAACAGGAACGAATTCTCTTGCATGAGCTGGGAGAGTATCGCCCCGACCTCTTGGAGCGTCCACGATTAGTCGTTGCCACAAAGACTGATGCGGCAGACCCAGCCACGATTGATACCTGGAAGGGCTCGAAAATGTCTGCGGTAACCCGTGATGGTGTTCGCAAAGTGCTGGGCGACCTCGCAGACCTCGTGAAGCATGCACGCACGCTTGAACCACCGAAGCAAGGTGCTGTTGTGATTAAACCAAAGGCTGAAGGTTCGCGAGTTGAAAAGCTTGGAGATTTGGAATTCCGTATCCATGGTCGTGATGTAGAGCGCGCGGTTGCGCTAAATGACGTCACGACGCCAGATGCTATGAATTACATTGATGAGCGCTTGAAGAGCCTGGGCGTGCATCGATTGCTTGCGCGTGCTGGCGCTATCGAAGGAACAGTTGTGCACATTGGTACGTTTAGTTTCGAGTACACGCCAGAGAGTTGATGATGCGAATCGTTGTCAAAATAGGAACATCGTCGGTTACAGACGATCATGGCGCAATCAACAACCGCGCAATTGAAACACTGTGCAATCAAGTAGCGCAGTTGCGCGAACAGTCTCATGAGGTGCTGGTCGTAACTTCAGGAGCAGTTGCTGGCGGCGTGGCAGCGCTTGGAATGAGCCAGCGTCCATCCGATACACAAACTCTGCAAGCACTTGCTGCTGTTGGGCAAAGCCAACTGATGAATCGCTACAACGAATACTTGTCTGCGCGTGGGCTCATTGGCGCTCAGGTGTTGTTGGTTCCAAACGACTTTATAGACCGCACTCAGTACCTGCATGCGCGACAAACGCTAAGCCGATTGCTCGAACTTGGTTGTGTGCCAATCATTAATGAAAATGATGCCATCGCCAGCGACGAAATTCGCTTCGGCGACAATGACCGAATTGCTGCGCTTGTTGCGCACAGTGTCGGCGCCGATGCACTGGTATTGCTGACCGACATTGGTGGTTTATACACGGCAGATCCACGCGCCGATACTTCTGCAACACTGATCGAACAAGTTGGCGCAGACGATCCACTGTTATCAGTTAATGCAGGTTCTGCTGGAACAGCGCGCGGAAGTGGTGGAATGGCCTCAAAGCTTTCCGCTGCACGTATTGCTTCCTGGTCTGGTGTGCGCACGGTGATTGCCAGTGCGAGTAGAGCCAATGTGTTGCAGGATGCGATTGATCAAAAAGTTGGTGCAGGAACGCAATTCTTGCCACATAACCGAAACCTTTCTGCACGAAAACTCTGGATCGCTTTTGCTGCTCAGCACGTGGGTTCAGTTGTTGTTGACGACGGGGCAAAGAATGCGTTGATTACACGCAATACGTCGCTTCTGCATGCTGGGGTTGTGGAGGTAAGCGGAGATTTCGCGGCGGGTGACACCGTGGAAATTGTCGACGTTCGAGGCGTTTCATTTGCCCGAGGCATGGTGGGCATCGATGCGGTACAGGCAGGAGCAGCTGCCGGTTTGCAAAGTAGCGACCTACCTGAAGGGGTAGACCCAGAACTCGTTCATCGTGACGATCTCGTAATTTTGCTCGACAAATAATTTCCGATTGTCTTTTCGCCTAGTGCGCCAAGCGCAACAACATATGTTGCTATGCCAATCAATGTTCCGGAGATCACTCTGGTAAACGCGCCAAGTCCTGCATCGCTTCCGATGTATTGGGTTGTAAACCACACCGCACACGTCATAGCCCCTGCTGCGATTGCAATACGTGCAATGTTGAACGCTAATTCGAAAAGTTTGATATCAACTTCTGTGCTCTCCAACACGAGTAAAGCGACAAGTGCAGACACGAGATAAGCGATGGAAAAAGCAAGCCCTAATCCAAACACCCCGTGCCTATCCACAAGCAGGATTGCGAGCACGATGTTGATGATGTTCTCGCCGACGTTGATAAAGAACGGTGTTCGCGTGTCGTTGCGCGCATAGAAGCCACGGAGCACAAACAGATATATCGAAAACCCAGCTAGGCCGATTGCAAGACCTGAAAGTGCGCGTGCGGTGTTTGCCGTTGCCACTGCTGAGAAGTTGCCGTGCTGAAAGAGCAGTCCGATGATGGGCTTCGACATGACCCAGAGTCCACACGAAGCAGGAATGGTGAGTAGAGAAGTTAGTTGGATGCCGCTTGATACGGTCTGTGAAAACTGCAGGTGGTCACCGCGGTGGAACATGCGTGCGAGGTCGGGAACGAACGTAGTGGCAATGGAAACCGCGAGCAGTCCATGCGGTAGTTGCAGCAATACGAATGCTTTGGAATATGCATCTACTCCGCCGCTTCCCGGTGATGCCAGGTTTTTGATGACCACAAGTGCAATTTGGTTGGCGGCAACGTAGCCAAGTGTCCATAGCGACAACTGAACAAGTTTCCTCACGGCCGGGTGGGTGAACTGTGGAGCAAACGTGAATCGCAAACCGTGTCGGAGCACCGTAGCGACTTGTACAAGGGCCATGACAGCAATGCCGAGTGTGGTGCCAAGACCAAGAATCCAGATTGTCGCTTGATCATCTTGCACCGAATTGATGGACAGATTGTCGCCAGACTTCGTGAGAGGCAGGAGGCAAAAGAATCCAATGGTCACGATATTGGCAAGTGCCGGTGACCATGCTGCAGCAAAAAATAATTTGCGTGCATTCAGTAGCGCGGAAGTGAGAGCGCTTAAGCCGTAGAAGAAAATCTGCAACACAAAAATTCGGGTGAGTGAAGTGCCGACACTGCGGAAGACTTCAACATCAACTCCGCTTGCGGGGTGAAGCGAAAAGATATGAAAAATCGCAGGTGCAAATAAGACTGCAAGAGCAGTGATTGCAACTAGAACAATGGCCGAAACGCTGATGATTGCGTCCTGGCTTTTGACGCCCTCGAATTCGAAGTCATCGCGCTCGACAATTTGCGCAAACAGTGCAACAAGGCTGGCCGAGAGTACGCCGCCGATAAGTAGCTCATATATGGCGTTGGGTGAGTTGTTCGCGCTATCGAACGCATCGGCGAGTGACGTTTGTCCAACGATGATGCCGAAAATGACAATTCGGATCAGACCAGTGAGACGGGAAACTGCTGTTCCCGAGGCAACTACAAGGTTCGATCGAGCAAGACCGGTCATGAGCATCTCCATCGTAGGCGTGTGGGCCCAAAACGCTAGGGTTGCACGAATGAGCAAGAGCTTTGGATCAGTGCAAGAAGTCCGTGACGGGCTAAAAAAAGTCAACTATTTGGCCGATGATGGAATTGCCAGCGTGGTCTATTTGGCCCAACGGTTAGGCAAGCCAATCCTTGTTGAAGGACCAGCCGGTACGGGTAAAACCCAATTGGCAAAGAGCGTGTCTGAAATGCTGAACGCTCGCTTGATTCGTTTGCAGTGCTACGAAGGTCTCGATGAGTCGAAGGCGCTGTACGAGTGG
>JALQWV010000139.1 GCA_023263465.1 Ilumatobacteraceae bacterium | reverse complement strand
GTTCCTGGCCAGGAGATTTCACTCGCTGCGATTAGCCCAAGCTTGTTTGAAGCAGTGCAGAACGATATGGGAATGCGAATCTGGCCACAACTTCAGCAACATTGGCCCTTGATTGACTATCACGGCATTAATGACGCTTTTATAATTCGCTACGAAGTTGGTGGACAAGAAGAATTGCGCATTCATCATGATGTCGCGCAAGTTTCGGCAAGCGTGAAACTGAACGATGACTATCTAGGTGCAGAACTGCAATTTCCTCGCCAGAAGTTCTCAAACGCCAATCTGCCAGTTGGTTCATTAGTTGCATGGCCAAGCTTGGTCACTCATCCACACCTCAGCGCACCAATCACCAGCGGCGTGAAATACAGCCTCACTATTTGGTTTGAGATACCGCTTTCATTGCAATGACCAAACAAAGATTTGTTGGTGTTTTTGCGATGGCTGCATGTTGCGTAATGCTGTCTTCATGTGGTCAGTGGTCTTCGGCATCAAGTGTTCCAACCACACAATTGGTTACGACATCTACAACTGAACCCGAGGTCATCTCGTCGTCAGGGCAACGCAGCGGTGCGGCGACGAAGGCTGCACAGAAAAAACTACTCAGCCTCGGGTTTTGGCTTTTGACCCCAAATGGAAAATATGACGAGACAACGCGTCAAGCAGTAATGGCGTTTCAGAAGTACTACCAATTGCGTCCAACGGGAAGCATGAATGATGCGACAGCATTTCTCCTAAACAAAATGGAGATTCGTCCGCAGGCTCAAGCGACCGAAGGAACCTTGGCTGAGGTGGATAAATCGCGCCAGTTGCTGTTCTTGGTGGAAGATGGGAAAACCAAATATGTCATCAATGCTTCTACCGGCGACGACCGCCCGTACGTAGAGCCCGATATGAATACACCAGGTGTGCTGATTCGAGGAACAGCGACAACACCAATTGGCACGTTCAAAATGAATCGTGAGAGACCAGATGGCTGGTGGGTCGGAGATTTAGGCCAGATCTATAGGCCGAAGTACTTCATTGGCGGAGTAGCAATTCATGGTTCACAAACCGTTCCGGCATATCCGGCTAGTCACGGTTGTGTGCGCGTAACTGTTGCTGCGATGGACATGATTTGGGATTCAGGCTTGCTCCCTTTGGGTACTGATGTAGTGGTGTACGGAGAGCTTAATTAGTGCGTTTACGTACAGAAAGCTTGTGATCATCGGCATTTAAGCACGCTCCATCACTTAACTGAAATTTCCATCCATGCAAAGTGCACACCACGTGATCACCTTCAATGACGCCAAATTCAGAAAGGTCCGCTTTGCGATGTGGGCAATATCGCTGCACGACATACCCTCCAAGTTCGATTTCGTTTGAAACTTTTTCTGATATTCCATTTCTGCGCACAACTTCCTGTTCGGCGCGACGCATGCGTTCAACTGAAAGGCTCTTAAAAAAGTTATACAGATATTCGTTGTATGAGCCGTCGCGCCATGCCGTGAAGCGACATGACAAGAACAACGAGTTCGACCAGTCAACCGCTTTTTGACGAACAACTCCTTCAAGTAATGGTCGACCAATTTCCATTCGAAATTTGATTGGCTCATCGTTGTAGGTAGATATCTTTCCGTTTGGAAAATCAATCAAGATGTTTTCGCCCTCGGTTTTCACCAAGCAGTTACCACCGATTGAAGCACGTAACGACGGAGCCATTGCAAGCAATGGTTCCCACCACGCTTGAAGTTCGCTCACCAAGTTGGTGTTGTTTACCACCCACGATGCTTTGGCGTCGTGCAACCACTCGGCCCAGTCAGCTTGGTACTCCAAGAGGTATTCGCGCTTATGAACAAATGGTCGCTGTACTGCTTCATCGCTGACGCAATGCTGTACCCGCACATCTGTCGGAGAAACCGAAATCGCTGTGCCCGGAATATTCATGACGGCATTGTTGTTGCCATGACGAGTGAGACGAGCAATGAACTCGGTTTGGTCGGGGAAGATGGACAGTTCATCACCATTGATCATGTTGATAGGAAACAAATCTTCGTCAAGGAAACATGGTGGGCCAGCAGATGGAACCACTACGCGCGCCCCGATTGCTTCGACATAGCGAATTGATGCAGTGATGGGGCAAGTCAAAGCAGGTTTTGCCAAGGACGCTGCTCCAAGTGGCCGCGCCACATTGAAGTTGCCTGCCAAGTCATAAGACATTGCCTACGCAAGCACAATTGGATGCTTTTGAGCAATCTGTTAAGAAATATTCGGTTGCCAATGCCGCTTTATTGAAGGTAGCGGAGGCAATACCAACTTCCACGCATCCGATGAGTGAGCTATCTGCTT
>JALQWV010000065.1 GCA_023263465.1 Ilumatobacteraceae bacterium | reverse complement strand
GGCAATGTACAGACTTAAGCCAGTACCAGTTGTTGTTTTTACTCGATAATCCTCGGTTCTAAAGAACTTTTTAAAAAGCATGCGCTGATCTGATGGTGAAATACCAGGCCCGGAATCGCTTACCCGAAACACCACCATCTCACCTGAAACACTCGTTGATTCATTCACTCGGGCCTCACCATCAAACACGTGAATGAGTGCGGTGTGTCCTTCCTCTGGTAGCCACTCCACAACATCGCCAATCTCTAACACAGCATGCGCATAGGTCATTGGTGATGTGGTCTCAACAGGACCCTTCGCACCATGAACCACCCCAGCAACAACTCGAATGAGTCCACCTTTTGCCAATTGCACGGTGGCCATTTCTTCTGCTTCATATCCCTGATAACGAGGGTCAATCATCTTCTTTGCAGCAGGCAAATTCACCCACAGCTGAAAGCCGTGCATTCGACCGCCAAGTTTCATCATGTCATCGGTGGGTAATTCGCTATGGATTACACCAGATCCTGCCGTCATCCACTGCACGCCACCCTTTTTGATGACTGCTTTGGTGCCCGTCGAATCTTCGTGCACCATGCTGCCCGACAACATGTATGTCACAGTTTCGAATCCACGATGCGGATGGCTTGGTGCGCCAACTGCTTTGCCCGGCGCGTAATCTGCCGGTCCCATCTCGTCGAGCAACAAAAATGGATCAATCTGATCTAATTGAGCGGTTGGAAATGGGCGGCGAACAGTGAATCCGCCGCCTTCCACCGTGCGCTGCGACTGAATAGTGCCTGCAATTTTACGAAGAGATTTTTTCGTCATATGTTCCTTCAAACATGTAGAAGTGGGATTGATTTCCGATGCGCATCCTTTGCGTGAAAGCTCGAGCGCGTTAGCGGACTTGATTCAACATGATTGATACCAAGTCGTTCTCCAAAGGTTTTGAAGTACTCAAACTCCGATGGTTCGGCGTAGCGCGCCACCGGAAGGTGTTGAGCACTTGGCCGCAAGTATTGTCCAATCGTCACAATATTGACCCCCACACTTGCAAGGTCTATCAGTGTCGCCTCTACTTCATCGCGGGTCTCACCAAGACCAAGCATGAACCCCGACTTTGTGGTCAAACCCGCTGCACGTGAGCGTGCGAGCACTGAAAGACTGCGCGCATATCCCGCAGAGGGCCGCACCATTCGTTGCAGTCGTGCAACAGTTTCAATGTTGTGGTTCAACACATCAGGGCGCTCGTTCAAGACTGCATTCAATGCTTCGGTTCCCTTGGCATCTGAGATCAAAGCTTCCACTTGTGTGCTGGGGTTTTCATTGCGAATCGCACGAATCGTGTTGGCAACGTGTTGCATTCCGCCGTCATCTAAATCATCGCGGGCAACCATAGTGAGTACCGCAAAGTCCAGATCCATTCGCTTGACTGCTTCAGCAACTCGTGCAGGTTCATTCGCATCTGGCTCAAGCGGTTTACGCGTATCAATTAAGCAAAACCCACATGCACGCGTGCATCGATCGCCCAGCACCATGAACGTTGCGGTGCCGTCGTTCCAACACTCGCTCAGGTTCGGACATCCGGCTTCTTCACATACCGTTACCAGATTCAAGTCGCGAAGAGTTTTCTTCGTCAGCAGCACTTCGCTCGTGTGGTTTACATGAGGTCGGATCCATTCAGGCTTGCGCACAGAAATGCTGAGTCCATGAGGTTCTGGTTGATGAGTCCAAGCAACGTCGTAACGCGTTGATCTTTCATTGCCCCACTTCTTGACAGCAAGCTTGCTGACGACATTGACCACGTCAAACATCGTTGCCTCTATTCCCTCTTCGGCAAGTGACGTCACCGCATATTCTGCGATTCCGCAGGGAACGATGTGCTCGCGCATATATCTCAAATCGGTAGTTACATTGAGCGCAAAACCATGCATGGTTCGTCGCTCACTGGCCCCACGCGAAACACGAACACCGATTGCACAAATTTTACGCGCTTGAGCAGTCTCTGCGTCTAGCCATACTCCAGGGAACCCAGTCTTTCGACTCGCATTTGGCAAACCAAGTTCGCACAGAGCGTCAATAACCAATTGCTCAACGTCATAGACGTAGGCAGAAGTATCTGCAGGACCACTATCTCCATATTTTGCTTGCAAATTCAATAGTGGATACCCAACCAATTGTCCTGGTCCGTGATACGTGATGTCCCCACCGCGATGTACGGAAACAAGGTCTGCACCAACGTCATCTGGATTGCATGTCAAATTTTGTTCAAGGTTTGCTTGTTGACCATAGGTAAACACATGCTGATGCTCAACGAGCAACACATGCTGATCTACGCCATGGTCAAAAATTCCTTGTTGTAAGGCAAGTGCTTCGGAGTATGGAACACGGCCAAGCCATCTCACATGAAGCGGCGAGGCAGGGGTGCTCATGAGTGTTCTGGCAAGCTGGCTTTACAGCTCGGCTGACCAGTCCTGCGTTTCAAGAATCTGCTTCACACGCGACAGAAAGCGACCTGCGTACGCACCGTCAAATGCACGATGATCCCACGACATTGACAGATGGCCCATTGGATGAATGGCAATGCTTTCACTTCCATCCGGCATGACAACGACAACTGGTCTACGCACAATTGCATCGGTTGACAAAATGGCAACTTGAGGTTGATTGATAATTGGCATGGCAATAAGCGCACCCGCCGAACCGTTGTTCGACAAAGTAAATGTTCCGCCATTGATCTCATCTGGTGAAAGTTTCCGTCCACGCGCACGCGATGCGAGATCGTGGATCTCGCGGGCAATAGCGCGCAAACGCTTTGCATCGGCGCTCCGCACCACCGGAACAAGCAGTCCTGCATAGTCAAGATCGACAGCAATACCCAGGTCGACATAACTATGAACAATTAAATTGTCGCCTTCAATGCTGGCATTCAAATGTGGGAACTCGGCAAGAGCATCCACAACTGCGCGGCTAATAAATGGCAAGTAGGTAAGGCTGAACCCTTCGCTTGCTTTCCACGATTCCCGAATTGAAGTACGTGTTTTGTCTACGTTCGCGTAGTCAACTTCAACAACGGTGAATGAATGAGGACTGGTCTCGAGCGACATCACCATGTGCGAGCCCGTAAGTCTGCGAATTTTTGACAACGGAACTACGTGCTCGCGATCGCTAAGAGTTGACGCTGGACGAGGTGCGGCGGCAGGAGCTGGCGCAGGTTGTGCAGGTGCAGGTGCTGGTGCCACAACTGGTGCGGGAGCGGGAGTCGCAACTGGCGCAGGTGTCGCAACTGGCGCAGGCGCAGCAGGTTGTGAAGCCAATCCGTTGCGGTCGATGTAGTCAAGCACATCTTCGCGAGTAATACGTCCCCCAGGACCCGTGCCCTGCAAGGCATCAATGTTGATGCCGTGATCATTGACCAATCGACGTACAACAGGCGAAAGCAACTTATTTGATTGTGCAACTGGAGCAGGAGCCGGTGCGGGAGCAGGAGTGGGAGCTGGTGCTGCCACCGGTGCGGGAGCCGGTGCTGCAACTGGCGCAGGTGCTGCAACTGGCGCAGGTGCAGGGGCCGCAACGGGTGCAGGCGCTGGAGCAGCACCCGCCCCACCGACCACCGCAATCACCGTTCCCACTGCAACCGTCTCACCTTCAGCAACGCGAATTTCCGTCAGCGTTCCCGCAATTGGCGAAGGCACTTCGGTATCAACTTTGTCAGTAGAAACTTCAAACAGTGGCTCGTCGGCAGCAATCGTGTCGCCAACTTTTTTGAACCACCGCGTAATCGTTCCTTCGGTGACCGTTTCTCCAAGTTGTGGAAGTGTGATCTCAGCCATGATGCTCCTCTGCTCGAACGATTAACCGTTAATGCTGCGGCCTGTAAGCGACAGCACTGTTTCACCAAATGTTTCAGAAAGCGAAGGGTGAGGCTGGATGAATTCTGCGATTTCATCCACTGTTGCTTCCCAGTTCACTGCCAAGTAGCCACCCGACAACTGCTCCGTTACCCACGGACCAACCATGTGCACGCCAAGTACTTGACCAGCAGTTCCATCTGCATTTTTTTTCGCAATGATCTTCACTAA
>JALQWV010000025.1 GCA_023263465.1 Ilumatobacteraceae bacterium | reverse complement strand
AAAAGATGCGCCCCACCGAGTAGACTGTGAGAAGGAAGGGGAGTATCCCCGCAGGTTCGCCTGCGAATCGAGGTCGTCAATACGGTTAACACCCGGCCCGATTGAAAGGGAGAGACCTTCGGAAATTAAGCGATTATTCCGAAGGAGTCTCTATGTCTATTGTTGTTGTAGGCGCAGTCAATGTTGTTGACGAGTTCATTCCTGCCCATGTGCGCTCGTTCGCAGAGGTAGCCGCATCGCTTGATGTCGATCTGAATCAAGGCCTGACTTCCCCCGAAGCGGAGAGGCGTCGATCTCAGTATGGCCCGAATCAGTTGGCTGAGTCGAAGCGTCGCCCAGCGATGTTGCGATTCCTCGATCAGTTTCGAGACGTTTTGATACTCATACTTTTGGGTGCTGCGGTACTCAGTTATGTCGTATCTCGCGAATTGAAGACTCCACTGGTTGTTCTGGTGGTAGTGCTTCTGAATTCCATCATTGGTTTCGTTCAGGAGCAACGTGCGGACGCATCGCTCAACGCATTAAAGAAGATGCTTGCATCAAATACGCGCATTCGTCGAGATGGAAAAGTCGTTTCCGTACCGTCGGGAGACATAGTGCCTGGCGATGTCGTGCTCGTAGAAGCCGGAGATCGTGTGCCAGCGGACGGTCGACTAACTGTTGCAGTAAATCTTGAGATTGACGAGTCTGCGCTCACTGGCGAAAGCCAACCTGCCTCAAAGTGGACAGACGCGGTTGCACGACCTGACGTAACCATTGGAGATCGCACCTGCATGGCGTACATGAACACCACGGTTACACGTGGTCGCGCCGAGCTTGTTGTTACAGCAACTGGAATGTCCACAGAAATAGGGCGAATTGCTGGCTTGCTGCGTTCAACAGAAACTGATCAGTCACCATTGCAGAAGCAACTTGAAGGTCTTGCACATAGCCTGGCAAAGCTGTCGGGCTTGATAGTTGCAGCCGTAGTGGCAATTGGTTTGTGGCGAGGTGACGATCTTTCATCTGTTTTGAACATGGCGGTAGCGCTTGCTGTTGCCACCATTCCAGAGGGGCTGCCTGCAGTCACGGCGGTAACCCTTGCAATTGGTGTGTCAACCATGGCGCGACAGAATGCGATCGTGAAGCGTCTTGCAAGTGTTGAAACGCTTGGCTGCACAAGTGTGATCTGTTCAGATAAGACAGGAACTCTGACGCTGAATGAAATGACAGCGCGACGCTTGGTTTCAGAGGGCGTTGAACGCACAGTTACTGGCGAGGGGTACTCGCCAGTTGGCGAAATCTCTGAAGTAAAAAATGACGCACCGTTTGCGCTTGAAAATGCACTCACAGGTATGGCGTTGTGTAGCGACGCAGTTATTCATGAGTCGGAAGGTGAATGGAGTCTGGTTGGTGACCCCACCGAGGGAGCCCTTGTCGTGTTGGCCATGAAGGGTGGCGTAAATGTAGAGGGAGTTCGAGTCAGCCACAGTCGTATTGCAGAAGTACCGTTCGATTCAACTTTGAAGTTCATGGTCACGTTCCATCGCATTGCAACTACGAGCGGGGCCGAAGTGGTTCGCATGTTTGTTAAGGGTGCTCCGGATGTAATTCTTGATCGCTCTTCAACTGTTATTGGTAAGGGTGGTGCGGCTCTAACCATGCAGGAAAATCACGCTCTGCTACTTGCTCACAACAATCGATTGGCCGATGAGGGAATGCGAGTAATTGCCATTGCTCAGCGCGATCTCACCATTGAAGCGTGGAGTGAATTTGAGTCAAGCGAAGTGCCACTTGTTGACTTGGTAAACGATCTGGTTCTGCTTGCTTTGGTGGGCATCGTTGATCCACCACGACCTGAAGCAAAATTGGCAATTGCTGAAGCAAAGC
>JALQWV010000020.1 GCA_023263465.1 Ilumatobacteraceae bacterium | reverse complement strand
CGCTGTTTCCCACTTCACTCAAGCCCGAGTGGCGGAATGGCAGACGCGACGGACTCAAAATCCGTTATTCGAAAGGGTGTGTGGGTTCAACTCCCACCTCGGGCACCAACATGGACACTCCTACACTCGCTGATGTGCATATTCGCGGAGTTGCTCACAGGCTCATTGAGAAGCGGCTTCGCCGAAACTCTGAGAACATCAAGCAACTACAACATGAACTCACATTGTTGGATGAGCAGCTTGATGCACTGCGGGATGATGCAAACGACAAAGAAATGCGCAGTTTGGTTTCAGAAACGCCTCTTGCGCTA
Organism: Ilumatobacteraceae bacterium; assembly: GCA_023263465.1. Classification (GTDB taxonomy): domain Bacteria; phylum Actinomycetota; class Acidimicrobiia; order Acidimicrobiales; family Ilumatobacteraceae; genus UBA3006. The sequence continues at coordinate 7,903 of JALQWV010000020.1, read as the reverse complement.
CATGAATTTCGTGATGCACAAAAACACCTAGAAGCGCTTCTCGAGCATCGTGATTATCTCATTCGTGCCATTGCCGAACAAACACGTAACCAGGATGAGCTACTGGACAGGCTTGGTAAAAAGTGATGCCAAGTTCTGTGCGCATTGTTGTTGCAGAGGATGAAGCGATTATTCGTTTAGACCTCGTTGAAACACTGCAAGAAGAGGGCTATGTCGTGGTCGCGGATACAGGACGTGGTGATACAGCAATCGAACTCGTTCGAGAGCACAACCCTGATGTCGCAATTTTCGACATCAAGATGCCAGGAGTTGATGGCCTAGCGGCTGCCCGAGTGGTTTCTGCAGAAAAGATTTGTCCCGTGGTTATGTTGACCGCGTTTAGCCAGCGGGAAGTTATTGAACAAGCGCGTGACGCGGGTGCGTTGGCATATCTCGTTAAGCCGTTCCAGAAAACTGATTTAGTTCCAGCTATCGAGTTGGCAATTGGTCGATTTGCGGAAATGAAAGTTTTGAGTGGCGAACGAGACGCCCTTGACGAGCAATTGCAGTTAAGAAAAGTGCTCGACCGCGCGAAGGGAATACTCATTGATACCTATTCCATGACCGAACAGGCTGCCTTTGAATTCATTCAAAAAGGGGCGATGTCCTCGCGGTCACGAATGAAAGATGTTGCGCAGCGCGTGATTGACGGCGATCTCACGCCAAATTCGTGATATTGATAACGCTATGAAATTGATGGCGCTTGACGGCAACTCGTTGGCGTATCGCGCGTTCTTTGCATTGCCTACCGATATGGCTACTTCGAGCGGCCAGGTCACCAATTCGGTGTATGGCTTTTGCACCATGCTGAATACTCTTGTCAAGGATCACCAGCCAGATGGTGTCATCGTGGTGTTCGACAGACGCGAGAAAACCTTTAGACACGAAGCAGTCCCAGAGTACAAAGCACAACGTGAGCAACAGCCCGACATTTTGTATCAGCAGTTGGACATCATTAAGGAACTACTCGTCTCGTTTGGAGTTCCAGTGATAGATGCAGCCGGATTCGAAGGTGATGATCTGATTGCCACCATCGCGTCACAAGCTGAGGCGCTAGGTTCTGAATTGATCGTCGTTACTGGAGATCGTGACAGTTACCAGTTGGTGAAAGATCCGCTCATCCGAGTGCTGTACAACAAACGGGGAGTGAGCGATTATGCGTTGTATGACGAAGCGGGAATTCTTGAGCGAACAGGAGTGACACCGGCGCAGTACCCCGACTACGCAGCATTGCGCGGAGATCCAAGCGACAACCTTGAAGGAGTACCTGGAGTTGGTGAAAAGACAGCCGCAAAACTGATCAATCAATATGGCTCGCTTGAAGCCGTCTTTGATGCTGCAGATCAGCAGACACCAAAACTCAAGGAATCACTACATGCGAGTCGTGAACGAGTATTGCGGAACGCAAAAATCATGGTGTTGAGGAGAGATGCCCCCATCGGCATCGATGTGCTGCAGTCTGCTCCAAAGCCCGATATTCAGGCGTTGCAAAAGTGGTTTGAGAATTTGGAATTTAAGTCAATGCTTGTGCGAACTACAGAAGCATTCAGCCGGTTTATCAACCTTGAGGCGGCAACTGTGGTGAGTCATTCGCAACAGTCGTCAAATGCGATGGAAGTGTCAACAACGGTTATGAGCAGCGTTCAAGAAGCTCTTGCGTCAATTGACAGCGGGGAGCAAGAGTACGGCGTCGTTCTTGCTGCGGGCTGGGCACACGTTGAACAAAGAACTCTTGAAGGTATTGCGGTGGTGACCGATGTTCAAAACAACCATGTGTCATGGATCCCAGCATCTCTGCTTGAAGACAAATCTGTTCTTGCACGCTTCGGTAATGCTTCAGCTATTTCTGGTCACCATGTCAAGCCGTTACTCCGCTGGTTTCTTGACCGCAACATTGATATCCCGAAAATTGGATTCGATACTGCCATTGCTGCATATTTGCTCGAACCAGCGCAATCAAAAATGGAAGCACACGAAGTGCTTGCTCGCTACACGGAATATCGAATCTCAGCACGTATTGAAGGTCAAATGAGCGATGGTCAGCTCAGTTTTGAATCAGAGATTTCAAACTCATCCTTAGATGCATCGAATGTCGCTGCAGCGGTAAGCAAAGTTACTCCGGCGCTATCTAAAGAAATGGACGCCCAAGGTGTATCCAGTTTGTACAACGACGTTGAATTGCCGCTCATTCGTGTGTTGGCAAAGATGGAGCATGTTGGTGTTCTTGTTGACAAACAGCAGCTAACCCGTATAAACGAGCATCTCGTTCACGAGACGAAGCGTCTCACTGTGGTGTTGCATGAACTGGCAGGAAAGAATTTCAATTTGAATTCTCCTACACAACTTCGTCAAATTCTGTATGAGGATAAAAAGCTTTCGCCTGGCAAGAAGACAAAAACTGGATTCAGCACTGATGCGGCAACGCTCGAGAAGATTCGAGATCAGTGGCCAGAATTCATTGACCAGTTGCTGGAGTATCGCGAGTTTGAAAAGTTGCGCGGAACGTACGGCCAGGGTTTGTTGGATTCCATTCAGTTAGATGGTCGTATCCATGCCACTTTCAATCAAACCGTTGCACGAACTGGACGGTTGAGTAGCGATGCGCCAAACCTGCACAACATCCCAATCAGGTCCGATGAAGGAAAGGTATTTCGTACCGCATTCATTCCTCAAGATGGGTGTCTGCTCATGGTTGCGGACTACAACCAAATTGAATTGCGTTGTATTGCACACCTCGCAAACGATCCAGGACTGATTGACGCCTTCAATCGAGGAATAGACATTCACAGTGCCACCGCGGCTCGAGTTTTTGGTGTTGATTCCGCGAGCGTCACATCAGACATGCGTTCACAAGCAAAGATGATTTCGTACGGTCTGGCATACGGCATGGAAGCATTTGGGTTGAGCCAGCGTCTCAGTGTTGGTGTTGGAGAAGCCAGCGAAATACTCGATGCGTATTTTGCAGCATTTCCGAACGTTAAGAAATACATGGACAACACCATTGAGCAAGCGAGGGCAAAGGGTTATACGGAAACATTGTTCGGTCGTCGCCGTCAGATACCTGAACTCAATAATCCGAATTTCCGAATTAAGCAAGCAGGCGAGAGACAGGCAATGAACGCGGGTATTCAGGGGTTGGCTGCCGACATTTTCAAAATTGCATTGGTGCGTATAGATCTATCGCTTGAACAGGCGAAACTAAAGAGTGCTGTCATTTTGCAAGTGCACGACGAAGTGATCGTTGAATGTCCAGTAGCCGAAAAAGATCAAGTCAATGAAATAGTGCTTCATGAGATGAAGAATGCAGCGTCGTTGAAAGTTCCGCTTGAAGTAAATGCCGCATGGGGTGACAGCTGGGCTTCAGCTAAGGCGTAACGAAATGTCTGGTCGGGATCACTGGTTCGAAGACCTAGCGAGCCATTTGAAAGATGCGTATCTCCGGTACTCGTTCACTAAGGGAACCGTGCAGGAAGTTGAATTCATACTTGAAACAACTGAAGCTCGAATTGGTAGTGCTTTCATTGATATTGGTTGTGGTCCTGGTCGCCACAGTTTGGAGTTAGCGCGCAGGGGAATGCATGTCACTGGAGTTGATGTGAGTCAAGACTTCATTGACATAGCTCGGCGAAACTCCGCTGCAGAATCTCTGGATCAAGCACAATTTTTGCGTCTTGACGCGCGCGATCTCCTGGATTACGAATCGCTTCAAGGGAAGTTTGATTTCGCGGTATGTCTTTGCCAAGGGGCTTTTGGTTTGATGGTCGACGATCAACACGATGTAAGGATTCTCTCCGGTATCCGTAACACCTTAAAAGCCGATGGGCTGCTTGTGCTTTCGGCCTTTAATGCCTACTTCTCGGTCAAGCACCATGCCGATGCAACTTTTGACGCTTTCAGCGGAGTGAGTCATGAAACTACCGAAATCCGCAATGAACGAGGTGAAGTAAAGAGAGTAGATCTGTGGACGGGTTGCTACACGCCAAGAGAGTTGCGAATGGTTTTTAACATGGCTGGATTCGACATCCTCAGGATTTCCAGCGTCGAGCCGGGCCAGTATTCCAACGCTGAATGCACCACTGAATTGCCTGAATTCCTTGTTGTGGCCAAGTCCAGATAGTGGCCGCGCTGGTAGCGTGAACCCCTGTCCTACCGCCGGTAGGGCCTCTCGCAAGAGGGACCATCTCTCCTATCCACCGAAAGTACGTACCAATGTCCGATCTACAAACCATGCAATCCCCACCAATGGGAACCTTCGACTCAGAAGGAAATTACACGCCACGTCAAATCACCGAGCGTGATCTTTCGCAGTCATTTGCAGACGCGATTAGCGGAACGCTTGTTGAACTTAAAGACGGCCAGCTTGTAACGGGGACTGTTGTACGCATCACTCGCGACGAAGTGCTTGTTGAAATCGGATACAAGACCGAAGGTGTCATCCTTGCACGTGAACTGTCCATTCGTAATGACATTGATCCGCACGAGATTGTGAAGCTTGGCGAGAAAATTGAAACTCTCGTTCTTACACTTGAAGACAAAGAAGGTCGTTTGTTGTTGTCAAAGAAACGTGCGCAGTATGAGCGCGCTTGGGGCGACATCGAAAAAGTTAAGGCCGCAGACGGGACCGTTGAAGGTCTTGTTATTGAAGTAGTTAAAGGCGGTCTCATCGTCGACATCGGACTTCGTGGATTTCTTCCTGCGTCACTCGTGGAATTGCGTCGCGTCCGAGACCTTGCTCCATATATCGGTCAGCGCATCACTGCAAAGATTCTTGAGCTCGACCGCAATCGCAATAACGTTGTTCTTTCACGACGCACCTTGCTCGAGCAGAACCAACGTGGTGCACGCGATGAGTTCTTGACACATCTCAAAGTTGGTGAAGTTCGCTCGGGTCGTATTTCGAGCGTGGTTGCCTTCGGTGCATTCGTTGACTTGGGCGGTATGGACGGACTCATTCACGTTTCCGAATTGTCTTGGAAGCATGTAGACAATCCAACTGCTGTTGTCAGCATCGGAGACGAAGTGACTGTAAAGGTTCTTGAAGTGGACTTGGATCGTGAGCGCATCAGCTTGTCATTGAAAGCCACGCAGCAAGATCCTTGGCAAGAGTTCGCTAATGGTCACCAAGTTGCTCAGTTGGTATATGGGCGCGTCACTAAGTTGGTGCCATTTGGTGCATTCGTTCAAGTTGGAGATGGAATTGAAGGACTTGTGCACATTTCCGAAATGTCAGCACATCATGTTGAAGCACCCGAGCAGGTGGTCACGCCGGGCGAAGAACTGTGGGTCAAGATCATCGATCTCGATCTCGCTCGACGTCGCATCAGCCTGTCCATTAAGCAGGCTGCTGAAGGGGGAGAACTGGCTGAGGAATATCGCGGACAGTTCCAAGTGGACGATCAGGGGAACTGGGTGGGCGGAGATGACAGCGCTCGCGAGGCAGCGTGGTCTGAGTACTTCGACAACGCAGCGACGACTGAGGCACCAGCCGAAGTTCCTGCTGTTGAACCAGAAGCTCCAAGCGCATAGTTTTCTGTAGCTGCGTTCGTCAGGGGGCGAGCGCAGCTCAGATGTTCATCGGAGACATATGAAATTAATTGGGCTTACAGGCGCAATTGGGTCAGGAAAGTCTTCGGTATCTGCGCTGTTTGCGCGTAAGGGTGCAGTCATCATCGATGGTGATGGCATTGCTAGGCAACTACAGCAAAAGGGTTCTGCCACGCTGCAAAAATTGGTCGATGAATTCGGCGATGTTTTACTTAAATCTGGAGAGCTAGATCGAGCAAAGGTCGCTCAGTTGGTTTTCAGCGACCCTGAGATGTTGAAGAAATTGAACGCCATTATGCATCCAGCAATCGGCGCTGAAATTCTGCGTTTGATCGATGGATACATGAACTCGGATGAGATTGTCATTCTTGATATGCCTCTATTGGTTGAGAATCCACGTGAAGGTTTGTCGGGCATGGTCATTGTCGATGTTGATCCTGAAGTTGCAATCTCGCGACTAGTGCAATTTCGGAGCATGAAGGAAGATGACGCAAGGAGGCGTATGGCTAGTCAGGCAAGTCGTGAAGATCGCCTTCGGGTTGCTGATCGTGTGATTGACAATAATGGTGACATTGATGCACTGGCGTCTCAAGTAGATGAGGTATGGGATTGGTTCGCAACACTTCCAAATGCCGAGCCTGGTGCTGGCGCACTGGCGAAAATGAGTAAATAGTGACCGTTGATCATCAGCGATTTGAAGTTGTATCCGATTATCAACCAGCAGGTGACCAACCGAAGGCAATAGCGAAGTTGGCGGAAGGCATTGAGCGAGGCGACAGATTTCAGACGTTGCTCGGAATCACAGGATCGGGTAAATCGGCAACTGTGGCGTGGACCATAGAAAAGGTGCAACGACCGACTCTCATTCTTGCGCCGAATAAAAGTCTCGCGGCTCAACTTGCCCAAGAGATGAAAGAGTTTTTTCCGAGAAATAGAGTTGAGTATTTCGTTAGCTACTACGACTATTACCAGCCTGAGGCGTACATAGCCTCGAGTGACACGTTTATTGAAAAGGATTCATCGGTAAACGACGAAATAGATAGATTGCGACACTCAGCGACCGCAGCATTACTTACGCGTCGGGACACCATCGTCGTGGCATCTGTGAGTTGCATTTACGGAATGGGTAATCCAGAGGAGTATCGGGGAAACCTTTTAGAACTTCACGTTGGTGTTGATTACGACCAGCGCAGTTTGCTTCGGCGTCTAGTCGACCTGCAATACGACCGGAACGACATGACTCTTGGCCGCGGAAACTTCCGAGTACGCGGCGACACTATTGAAGTGCAGCCTGCATATGACGAGACAGTAACGCGGATCGAAATGTTCGGCGACACCATCGAGCGAATCACGATCGTTGATGCCTTAACAGGCGAGACCGTGAACGATTTGAGTGAAGTTTTAATTTTCCCCGCGACTCATTATGTGGCTGGCGACGAGCGCATGAGGAAGGCTGTTCTAGGCATCGAACACGAATTGCAGGTGCGACTGAAGCAATTTGAAACGGAAGGCAAGTTGCTCGAGGCACAACGTCTCAGGATGCGTACTCAATACGATCTTGAAATGATCGCTGAGGTTGGATTCTGTAATGGCATTGAGAATTATTCGATGCACATTGATGGTCGATCACCAGGAGAGCCGCCTTTCACTCTGCTGGACTATTTCCCGGACGATTACCTGTTAGTAGTCGACGAAAGTCACGTGACAATTCCTCAATTACATGGTCAATTCGCTGGAGATCGCAGTCGCAAGGAAACTCTCATTGAGCACGGCTTCAGATTGCCATCTGCGGCTGATAATCGGCCGTTGCAGTTTGAGGAAGCAATGCAAAGGATATTGACGCTGTGCTTCCCGGCATTCAAGTTTCAGAGACTGTTATAGTAGATATTCATACTCCGGCTGAAGAGGTAACGGCTCAATTAGAGAGGGAAATCACAGCCCCCATTGCAAGCCCTGTAGTTGAATCGGTCAAAGAAATTGTCGCTCCCATAGAATCTCCCATAACGGTTGTCAATCTCGAAGACGCTGCACCCTTAGAGACCATCGAAGAGCTACCCGCCTTCCAGCAAGCGGAAATTACTTTTGAGGTGGAGTATCCCGCAGATGAAGCGGTGAACAGCTTTAACCATGATCCATTTACATTTTCAAACTCTGAAAACACAAGCCACTCCGTTGCTTCTTCTCATACTGAAAATGTTTCATTGAAAATAAAAGAGGATGAGTCAGCACCTATCCAACAAAATGATGTTTTTAAAGTGATTGGATTGGATGATGCCATCAATGCACCAGTAGCTTCTATGCCCATGAGAGAAAGAGCTAC
>JALQWV010000013.1 GCA_023263465.1 Ilumatobacteraceae bacterium | reverse complement strand
CTTTCCAAATTTGGATGAAAGACGGTTCGTTCCACGAAATCGACTTGAAGGAATGCCATCAGTGGACACGAGAAGGTTGCAAAACATGCCCTGACTTCGCTGCAGAGCATGCCGACATTTCAACCGGTGGGATTGGCGAAGACAATGCCTGGACATTGTGTGTCGTTCGCACCGAACTTGGTGAAGAAGTAATGAACCGCATGATTGCTGATGGCAGCGTGATTGCCCGTCCTGCAGAAACCGACGCAACAGCAATGAAGTTGTTGAAGCTGCTCAGCACCGTAAGTCGTAGGCGCTGGCCGGCAAATGCTCACCCTGCCCCACTCGTTGGTGTTCCACCACCAAAGAAAAAGGCAGACGGTTCGGCACCGGCCGCTCACTAACTATTTCTTTGCGAGGCGCACTGCTTTCGCAAATACATCATTCAACATTTTCTCGGTGAGTTTTCCTGTGAACGTGTTTTGTTGACTTGGGTGATAGCTGCATACCAGTGTGTATTCGCCCGCATTCACCACCACCCCATGGCCAAACTTTGGTCGCGGCTTCACACCCAACTGAACGCATGCTGCGCGCAGGGCAATTGATCCAAGACACACAATCACTTTTGCATGTGTGAGTAATTCAAGTTCGCGCTGCAAATAAGGTGCACACCTCTTCTCCTCTGCAGGAGTCGGCTTGTTCTGTGGAGGTGCACAGCGAACAGCAACGGTCACCCACGCATCGGTCAGTTGCAAACCATCGTTTCGATTTTCAGATACCTGTTGATTTGCCAGTCCTACTTTGTGCATTGCACGAAATAGCCATTCGCCGCTTCGGTCGCCCGTAAACACTCGACCTGTCCGATTCGCGCCGTGTGCGCCGGGAGCAAGGCCAAGCACAACAATTCGTGCGGCTGGGTCACCAAAACCAGAAATCGGCTTTCCCCAATACTCTTCGTCTGTATACGCTGCGCGTTTTTCAACTGCCACTTGTCGACACCACTTCACCAACCGTGAGCACTTCTCACAATCGTGAATTTCCTGTTGCAAAACACGAAGTGCCCGTGCATTAGTGGTCTGAGATGGCTTCGTCACTGCAAGGCACGATAGTTTGGAACACAACCCCATGGCACGCTCAATGAAAAACGCTCCAACTTTGATCTTGATGGTTCGCCACGGGCGCACGCCAACAACGGGCAAAGTGCTTCCCGGAAGAGCAGCAGGTTTGCACCTCGCCGATTCGGGGAAAGCCGAGGCTAAGGCAGTTGCCAAGCGCATTGCCGAAATAAAAGGTGTGTCCGCCGTGTACGCATCGCCACTTGAGCGCGCCCGTGAAACCGCAGCGCCAATCGGCAAAATTCTTGGTCAAAAGGTGAATATTCATAAAGGATTGCTCGAGTGCGACTTCGGCGACTGGACTGGTGCACAGCTCACCGCACTGATGAAAAAGCCAGAGTGGACAACCGTACAAAAAGCACCGAGCACCTTCCGGTTTCCACATGGAGAAAGCTTCACCGAAATGCAGCAACGCATGGTCAGTGCGCTTGATGACATTCGCGCTAAGCACCCTGGCGGAATTGTCGTGTGTGTTTCACATGCCGACCCCATAAAGGCCGCCGTTGCGCATGCCATGGGTACACACATTGACTTGTTCCAACGCATTGTCATCAGCACGTGCTCAGTTTCCGCAGTTGCCTATTCGCCAAGTGGACCAGTTGTGCTTACGGTTAATTCAACGGGTGGATCGCTCGCCGATCTACGTCCTTCGTGAACTGATTTTCTCATGAGCGATTTTTACGAGTTCGAAGAAACCGACGCCTTTACCACCGGCGCACTTGGACAACCGGGTCAGCGCACATTTGTCATTCAAGTACGAGCCGATAGCAGTCGCTTCACTATGAAGTGCGAAAAGCAACAAGTTGCTGCGTTGTCACAATACATTCGCCAACTTCTTGCCGATGCGCCAGAAGTTCGCGAGCGTCCGATGGATGAAATGTTGCAATTGTCAAGCCCAATGGACGTGAATTTCACCATTGGCACAGTTGGTATTGCCTACGACCCACGAAATGATCGCATGGTCATTCAGATTGAAGAGCTGGTTCCGTTTGACGAGAACGATGAACCAATCATGGATGCGGAGGTCACGCGCATTCGCATGAATATCACTCGTGGTCAGGCGATGGCATTCTGCGATCATGCCGATGAGGTTGTTGCAGCCGGACGGCCACCATGCATTTTCTGTGGTCGCCCAATGAATATTGATGGGCACATGTGTCCGCGAATGAACTGATTCCCAAGAACGACCTCGTCCAACTGTTGAAGCAGGGCGAGATGGAACTCGTTTCGCGCATGCCATACAGCAGCAATGCCACGTTTCTTGTCAACATTGCGTTGGGCGATTCACAATGCCAAGGAATCTACAAACCACTCAAAGGCGAACGCCCTCTATGGGATTTCGAGCCTGGACTTCACAAGCGCGAGGTAGCCGCATACGAATTGTCGGAGGCAATGGCACTCGACATTGTTCCGCCAACTGTGTTGCGTGACGGCCAGTTCGGCGAAGGATCAGTGCAGTACTTTGTCGACGCAGTTTTAGACGAGCACTATTTCAGCATTTACGAAAAACGTCCAGAACTCCACGACCGCTTGCGCGCCATATGTGCGTTTGACATTGTTGCCAACAACACCGACCGTAAGGGCGGCCACTGCTTGCTCGATACCCAACAACGCATCTGGGCTATCGATCATGGTGTGTGCTTTTCTGCAGATTTCAAACTACGCACAGTCATTTGGGAATTTGGTGGCGAGAAACTTCCGCAGTACTTGCGTGAAGTGATTGAACCACTTATTGAAACCATTCCCCTGAACGTTTCAGCATTGCTTAACAGCGACGAAGTGTTTGCATTGCGGGAACGCGCGCAATGGATCTGTGAAGGCGGAGCCTTCCCCATTGACAAAACCGGCTCGCGATACCCGTGGCCACTTCTATGAGCGAATCGCAGTACGACCTCATCAACCGGGCTGACCTCGATGGTCTTGTGCGCCTTATTGACGACTACTGCGAAACTCGCAGTTGGAACGACCTGCTTGGCTTGCGCGATGCATGCAAGGCAGCTGTTGCCAATGGTCGTCAGGTGTGGCCTGCATCAACACTTGCCGAATACCGCCTTGCGCTACTTGCACCTGCAGAAATTGCGGTACTAGTTGTTGGCGAACAGGCCGGCCGATTCACTATGGGCCCGTTGACGGAAGTAATTGCGCAGAATCACCAATGGTCAGAACT